>JAQVCB010000032.1 GCA_028689995.1 Candidatus Gastranaerophilales bacterium | reverse complement strand
AATTTTTTTGACAGTATAGCTTCTAATGCCTTTTGTTCAGCAGTAATAGGACTTCTAAGGTCATGAGTCAAGGTTGCAAGAAAAGTTTGCTTAACCTGTTCAACTTCTTTTCTTTGTTTAATCTCCTGATAAACAAGAATTGTTGTATCTAAAATAAGTTTTAAGGTTTCTATTTCATTCGAAGTCCATATTCTTGGCGACTTAGAACATATCATTGCTGCACCAAAGGTTTGTTCAGTTTTACCAGTATTGGTGGTTACCGGATATATTACAAAAGCTGTAATATTATTGTTTAAAAGGTAATCTTTCAGTTCTGTGTCCTGAATATCTTTATTTACATCGTTTATAATAATAGCTTTGTTAAAGGCATTTGATACAAGTTCTCTTGTATTTTCCTTAGTAAAGATAATCTCATTTTTTAAAGATGTAAGACCTTCTTTAATATATTCATTTATTATGGATACATCGCCAGTAGTACAATAATGCAGGTGCATGGCTCTGTCTACATTGAATATTTGTAAAATATTCTCAAGTACATAACTGTATAATTGATCATGGCTTTCTGAGTGCCTTGTTACCGTGACTAAATCTCTTAAAGTTCTCTCTGTTGTTAGTAATCTGTTTGATTCATCAGCAAATTTAAAAAGATTAATACCTATGGCTATTTGCCTGGTTATAGAATCAAGAAGATTTATTTCCGATTCAGTCCAAATTTTGTATGATTCAGTATTTGTAAGGAAAATTGCAGCAATAATATTGTCTTTATATATAATAGGCATCCATGCAGTTGATTTTGCACCAACGCTATTTAACTGTTCCTTTAAAGTAGCGGAATATTTTGAATTATCAACATTTTCGATAATGAATACTCTTTTTTTATCGACTAATTCATCATTTAATATTTTATTTATTTCCTCGGTAAAAGGATTTGTTATATTTCTTGCGGATGGAACATTTTTATTGACTCTATATTCACCTATTAAGCCCAAAAATATTTTTAATATAGGATCATATAAGCTTAAAGCAGTTCTGTCAACATTAAAAATTTCAGCTAACTTAGCATCAATTCTATAGTAAGCTTCATCAATGTTCTTGCTTGTTAAAATCTCATTGATTATTGTTTTTAATAATATTTCCCTGTTTTTTGCTTCCTGAGTTTCACTAAATAACTTTGCATGGTCAATAGCTACTGCTGTTTGACTAGCAAGAGTTTCAAGCAGTCTTTTGTCATCTTCATCAAGTTTGGGATCTTTTTTTATATAATGGAGAGCTAAATATATCAGCTCATCTTCTTTATCCCATACTGGTGCTGTATAAACAGCTTTTATATGCGTTGACTCTAAGTATCGTTGGATGTATTTATTTTTTTTGGCAAAATCCGCATCAATTACTATAGGATAAGTGCCTTTTTTTCTTTTCATTAATTCATCTGAAAAATATCGCAAACCTGTCTGATCAGGTTCTATATCAGTCATACTTTCTATATTAGGAGATGATAAATATTCTGCATCAGGAACAAGGAACAGATTTCTTTTTTTATCATAAGTTCTAAAATAACATCTGTCGGCTTTAAATGTTTTTCCTATTTCATTAACTATATTTTTCTTAATTTCTTTTATATCCAGACTGCTTCTTATGGTTTCAGTTACTCTTCTTGAAAGAGCTTCTCTTTCAGCGGTTTGTTTGACAGTATTGTATAGTTCTGCTTGTTTAATTGCTATAAATGTTTGATCAGCTATTGATCCCAGAAGACTTGCTTCTTCTTTATTCCAATGTCTGTAATAGTTATATTCTGATAAAACAAGCATTCCCCATTTGTCTCCATCTCTTCTTATGGGAAATCCAATCATAGATTTTACTCCTAATTTAATATAATTATCTTTAAAATAATCAGGAGTATCTGATTCTGGTATATTATCAATAGTTAAACATTTTTCTTTTTTTAGACAGTTATTTGCCCAATATACAGCAGCTCTATGGTCATACTCCACAGATGAAAGCCCCTTTATTTCAGGAGAGATTGAGTATTCTCTACGTATAATGTAATTTTCATAGTTATCAGGATCAGGAAATTCTGTTATTGTCGCTCTTTGAACATTAAATAATTTTGCAACTTCATCACAAATAAATTCTAATGTTTCATTAATATCAAGAGAGCTTCTTATTTTTCCAGTTATTCTTCTTAAAAGAGCTTCCCTTTCGGCTGTTTGTTTGACAGTATTATAAAGTTCAACCTGATAAAGAGCTATTCCTACCTGATCTTTTAGTACTTTTAGAAAAGCAAGTTCCTCATGATTTAAAATTCTCTTTTGAATAGTGAAATGTATTATCAGGATTCCATAAAGTTCACCCTTATATTTAACTGATAATCCATAATCAGATTTAACTCCATTTTCATGTAAAAATTCCAAAGCCTTATATCCGGTTAATTTTTTTCTTAAGTATGTTTTTTCAACATCTTTAACTATTACGTTTTTTCCTTTTTTTAATTTTGCGGTAAATTCAGGAAATTCATTTTCTAAGTTAATGCCTACAAAGCTTTTTATCTCAGGTGATTTTAATCGCTCTATTCTAAACGGAAAAAATTTATTTGTTTGTTTGTCATAATCATCAAATAAGCATCTATCTGCATCAAAATAACGACTTGTTATTTCAATAAATTGTTGCTTTATTTCCATCGGGTCAAGCGTACTTCTAAGAACTTCAATTGTTTCTCTTAATATTTTTTCTCTTTCAGACTGCTGTTTAGTAATTGAAAAAAGTTCTGCCTGCTTTATTGCAACGTAAATATAATCAATAATTGTATGTAATAATTCAATTTCTTCTTGAGTCCAATGCTTGTAACAACTGTTCTGAAAAAGACCCAGTATTCCCCATTTATTATTTCCTTTTTTTATTGAAACATTTAAAACAGATTTGATTCCAAGTTGCTCATATTCTTCTATAATATAATCAGGCAGGTCTGATTCCTTTAAATTATCTATTACCATATCCTTTCCCCTTTTTAGAAGAACTTTTCTTATATATAATTTAAATTTATGGGAAAAATGAGCATCTTTTATACTTGGAATATTTGGAGCTGTCATATATGCAGCCTGAATAATCCATTCGTCATATTCCGGTACATAACGTGCTATTCCAACTCTGTCTACCTGAAATGCTTGTTGCAGTTCAATGCATATAATATTAAGTACGCTGTCAAGATCAAAAGTAGTTCCTACTGCCTCTATGATCTTTTTTAATAAATCTATTTTTTCCATAATTATTCCTGATTTATAAATTGTTAGAAGTGGTCTCAAAAATCAATTTTTTTAAATTTGAGTCCTTTGAGACAGCTTCTAGCCCTTTTATAAAAATAACAAATATGGACTTATTTCATTCTCCAGAAATGTAGTCAGTTATATTAAAATTAAATTTTGAGGTTAGATTTTTTTGTAATATTTGCTGACATAGAGATATTTATAAAAAAATAGAGGTATAAAAACCTCTATTTTGAATTTTCTGGGGCGAAAGGATTCGAACCTTTGGATGGCGGAACCAGAACCCGCTGCCTTACCACTTGGCTACGCCCCAATATTTTCAAATTATATTCTACCTTAAAAATTTTTAAGAATAAAATAATTTTAAATAAAACTTTTTAATTCGTAACTGGTATAAACAGTATACATTTTTTATCTGATATGCTTTATGTCTTATCATGTTACACTACTGTTGAGAGTTAAGGCATTCAAACAAAGGTTTTTTATAATGACTGAAAAAGATGAATTATCTGTAAATACAAAGCATAAAGACTTTCTTCGCGTTATTATTGACGAAGATATAAGAACAAATAAATATGGAGGAAATGTTGTAACCAGATTTCCTCCTGAACCAAATGGTTTTCTGCATATAGGACATGCCAAATCCATATGTCTGAATTTTGGCATTGCAAATGACTATAATGGCAGATGTCATTTACGTTTTGATGATACTGATCCGACTAAAGAAGATATGTTATATGTTAATTCTATTCAGGAAGATGTCAGATGGCTTGGTTTTGACTGGAATGATAACATGTTTTTTGCTTCTGATTATTTTGAAAAGCTTTATGATTATGCAGTTCAATTAATAAAAATGGGCAAAGCTTATGTTTGCAGCTTAAATGAGCAGGAAATCAGAGAGTATCGTGGTACAATTACAGAATCCGGCAAACATAGTTCATACAGAGGTCGCTCAATTGAAGAAAATCTTGACCTGTTTACTCGTATGCGAGCAGGTGAATTTAAAGACGGAGAGCATGTTTTGCGGGCAAAAATCGACATGGCTTCTCCCAATATGAAAATGAGAGATCCTCTTTTATATAGAATTCGTCATGCAAATCACTATAGAACAGGTGATAATTGGTGTATTTATCCTATGTACGATTTTGCTCATTGTCTTTCTGATTATATAGAAGGTATTACTCATTCAATTTGTACTTTAGAGTTTGAAAATAACCGTGAATTATATGACTGGATACTGGATGAATTGGAACTTTCGCTGCCACGTCCGTATCAGTATGAGTTTGCTCGTTTAAATCTTGATTATACAGTTGTAAGCAAACGTAAATTGCTGGAACTGGTTGAGAAAAAATATGTAAATGGGTGGGATGATCCTAGATTATCTACTATTTCAGGATTGCGCAGGCGTGGCTGCACACCTGAATCTATAAGAAGATTCTGCGACAGTATAGGTATTGCAAAAGCTAATAATAATGTTGATATAGCACAGTTTGAATTCTGTATACGCGATGATCTTAATCAAAAAGTTCCGCGTGTTCTTTGTGTGCTGAGACCTCTCAAGGTTATTATTGAAAACTATCCTGATGAACAAACCGAGATGATTGATGCGCCTTATTACCCTCATGATGTTCCAAAAGAAGGCTCACGCAAATTACCTTTCTCAAAAGTTATATATATTGAGCGAGATGACTTTATGGAAAACCCGTCAAAAGGATTCTATCGTCTGTCACCCGGACAGGAGGTCAGGCTTCGTCATGCTTATATTATCAGATGTGAACAGGTAATTAAGAATGCAAATGGAGAAGTTGTCGAACTTCGCTGTACATATGATCCTGCAACAAAGAGCGGAGCTGATACAGGCGGTAAAAAAGTAAAAGGAACTATTCACTGGGTTGCTGCAAATCAGGCAAAACGTGTAGAAGTTCGCCTCTATGATCGTTTATTCTCAGTCCCAAACCCTGATACCCTTGATGATGTTAATCCCAATTCACTGGAAGTTTTGACAGACTGTTATATAGAACCTGCTGTAGTTGAAGAAAAACTTGATGTTAGATATCAGTTTGAAAGACAGGGGTATTTTTACCTTGATCCGATTGATTCAGTTGATGGCAAAATGGTCTTTAATCGTATAGTTCAGCTAAAGGATTCATGGACCAGGGCTGCTAAAGTTGAAGAGTCTAAAAAAGAGGTTAAAAAGCCTGAAGTAAAACAATCTGCTGAAGTTAAACAGGAAGCTGCTGTTTTAACACCTGAAGCTGAAGCAAGACTGAAACGTTATCAGGATAATCTTGGTCTTAATGCTGAAATAGCAGATATTATCGCAAAAGATGCTGATTTGTCAGGATTCTTTGAGGAAGTTCTTTATGTTTATAACAATGCTAATAGTGTAGGAAACTTTATAGCCAACGAACTTTCAAGAGAGTTAAAAGACAAAAATATCTCTGAGCTTTCTTTTGATGCTGCGCAGGTTGCTGAATTAGTCGAGTTAATTGACAAGGGTACAATTTCCTGGAAAATAGCAAAAGATATCTTTGAAGAAATGCTCGAAAAAGGCGGAAGCCCAAAAGCTATTGTTGAATCGAAAGGGCTGATGCAAATAAGCGATGCGAGACTTTTAGTACCGATAATTGATAAAGTAATTGCAAATAATCCTGAAAATGTTACCAAGTATAAGGAAGGCAGAACTAATCTGCTAGGATTCTTTGTCGGGCAGGTAATGAAGCAAACAGGAGGCAAGGCTAATCCAAAATTGCTTAATGACTTAATTTTGGAAAAATTAACTAATAATTAAGTTTATTTGGCCTTTTTTAATTTTTTAGCAGCTTCAGCGTCTTCAATTGCTTTAACAGCTTTTTCAGCTTTGGCAGCTTCTGCTTCATTTTTCAATTTCACAGCTTTTGCGTAGATTTCACTACTTGTATATACTTTTCCATGTTTGCCTTTTTTACCAGGATTTGTTTTACCGTCTAATAAAGCTCTTAATTTTGTTTCATTTTCAGGCAACCCGGTTTTGACGCCATATTTTCTTGCAAATCCAACAGCTGCTACCAAATCCTGAATTTTATCAGCTCTGCTGCCAAAATAAACAGGTGCATTACTAAGCAAAGGTGCTTTTTGAATTTTTACAGAATGATCTGTAGTTGACTGGTTATCTGGTTGCGTAACTGATTTTTGACTGGATTTTAACATTGTATTACTGTAAATAAAATTATTCTGGATTCTCATTATAAATATTTCTCCCTAATATATTAGTCGTAAATATATTAAATTTATAAATATTTTTTATTGCCACATAAAATTAATTATTTTTATAAAAATGCCGCACATTCTTTATTTTTGCAAAATATTAATTTAATATTTTGTAATATATTGCAAACCGAGCAGGATTAACCCGGGTGTCTATTTTACCAGCAAGGTTTTTCTCATATTGTTGGGTTAACAACTGAAATAAATCTAACAATATTATCCAGGAGGAAATATGAATATTGGACTGAATAAGCTGTTTATAACAGCTAAAAGTATTATTTTAATCATTTTAAGTATTAATATTCTTCACATTTATCCTGCATATTCTAATGGTGTATTACCGGAAGAATGTTATATCAGCTCAAATAGAATAGCGAATATTGCGGATAATCTTGAACCTTCTGTAGTAAGTATTCAAACAGAAAATGAAGAGTTAATTGAATTCGATATTAAGGGAATTCCTCTTGATGAAGATTTTTTTCAAAAATATTTTGGAGGAAAATCTTTTCCAAAAGGAAAATTAATCCCCAAGAAAAGAAAAGTAAGAGGAAATGCCTCAGGCACAATCATTACTCCGAACGGATATATTTTAACCAACTATCATGTAGTACGTGATGCAAAAAAAATCTACGCTACTACAAAAGATGGTAAAAAATATGATGCAAGAATTATAGGTAAAGATAAATTCAGCGATCTTGCTGTTATAAAAATAGATGCGCAATGCTTGCAGCCGGCCCCGTTAGGTGACAGCTGTAAAATCAGAGCAGGGGACTGGGCAATTGCTATAGGAAGTCCCCTTGGACTTGGAAATACTGTAACATTCGGTATAATTAGCAATATCAACAGAGAAGTGCCTCTTTCAAATATAAATTTCATCCAGACAGATGCCGCCATTAATCCCGGTAATTCTGGAGGACCTCTTTTAAACATAAACGGTGAAGTGATAGGAATTAATACAGCTATCGCAGGAAGAGCGCAAGGAATTGGTTTCGCTATACCTATAAATATCGCAAAAGAAATTTCCGATCAGCTTATTGTAGGAAAAATTATTCCTCGTCCGTGGATTGGAATTGCAATGTCGCCACTTGAGAGCGAAGAACTGGCAAAAAGTCTTGGAGCTCCAATAAATACTAAAGGAATTCTTATAAATAATGTTTTCCCTGGCAGTCCGGCTGATAAAGCAGGACTAACACAGGGAGATATAATTCAAAGAATTGATGACAAAAGAATTTTTGAACCTAAGGAACTTCAATGCGTAATAAGATCAATGCCTTTAAATTCTAACGTGAACATTCAATTCTTAAGAGGCAGCAAAATGATGGGAACTAAAGTAAAAATCATTCAATGGCCTGATGAAAGTGCAATCGACGAGGAATAAGGCTAAAGCTAATAATAAATATTAAGGGGTTTTTTTAAACTCCCTTAATATTTATTAAAAATTTTCCAATATTTAAGCAATTTTTATTTTTATAAACTTTATATTTATATAGAAAATAAAAATTAAACAGGAGAAACAAAATGATTGCCAACATTACTCCATCTTTTAACCACATTAACAAAATAAATAATTTTACTTATAGACCCTTTAATAATACTCAAAATAAAGTTTCCTTTGGAAACTCGGATGATGAAGGTGATTCTTTTGTAAACCAGGCCAAGAATACTATAAATTCAGAACAAGGAGGCGTAATGATTAAAATGCTGATTTTTCTTATGCTCCTTACAAGTGCTTTTGCAGGAGGTTTTGCTGCAAGACCTGCAATAGAAGAAAAATTCGGACTGACAGTTCCGCAAGATTATGAATTAAAATTAAACGGGGACGAAGTTTCAACCGGCGGAGTAACATTTGATTCGAAGTCTCAGGTAATTGAAATAGAAGGCAGAAAGTATAAAGTTGATAAAACAGAAAATACTGTAACTGTAAAGGATGAACAAACAGGAGCAGGTGCTACAGCAAATTTTGACGATGATGGTATAAATATTAAAATTGTGCCTACAGAAAATTCAATGAATGTAAACAATACAGAGGTCAGCTTACCCAAAACTGGAAGCAAGCTTGATCAAGTCAAAAATTTAGTAAAATAAAATACAGAAATTATACAATGGTATTAAAATCTAATAAAAATAATCAAAAGCTCATGTATTGACTCTTTAAACTTTTTTATTGCGGAGATTTTGCTTAAACTTATGTTTCTATGCCAACCCGCCAACTACTCTTCACTTCATTTTTTCAATAAGTTTCTCTTTTTTTATCTTCTTTTTATAAAATTAAAGCTATATCAACTTCAATCAGAACGTAAGTTTAAGCAAAATTGTAGCTTTAAAATAGTTTATTAGAGTCAGTAATGAGCGGTAAATACAGCAAATTTTTTGTTCCCCCTTGCGGGGTGAACTCTGACGGAAGATTATTTCTTATATATCGATCATTATTTCAGAGTGAATTAAAAAAATTTGTGGTTCAATCTTGAAATTTTCAGTATAATACTTTTTTAATTTATATTTCCTAAATACCTTATTTTGCAAGGTTTTTACGAATTTACTGCAAGATCTCTGTAAAATACAGAAATTATACAGCGAAAAATGCTTTTTATTGAGAATTTATAATTTAACTATTTTTTCGGAACAAATTTAAATCCGTTCTTTGCTACAGGCAAGTTTTGTTTAAACAAAGACAATAATTTTGTCGTGCCATTAAAAGTATCTATACTCCAGCAGCCTAAAAATTGTTTTCCTAAATCTCCATAACCGTAAGCATTTACAATAACCATATCAGGATTGTTTATATCCCATCCAAGCGGCACAATATCCCACTTGTAATCATCCAGATCGAGATTTTGATTAATTTTCCAGTAATATACTATTGCTTTTTTTATATTATCTAACCTTTTAACATTTTCTGTATCAAAATTATAAACCCATATATTTGTAGCCCAGATACTCTTTAAATATTCACCGACGGTTTCTTTTATTAAAAGTTTTTTACTGTCTGAAGACCAGTCAACAACCGTTAAAGTCCTGAAAATATATTTATCAAGTGAATCCAATCCTGATTCCAATATAGATTTCGCAATTTTATCTGTTGTTTTAATCTGAAAATTATTTGCCACCAAAAAAACCTTGCTGGTAAACTGCCTGTTATTAGGATAAAAATAGACAACTGAATAAGTCATCATTGATTTATCAGGAGAGATAGCCCCTGTACTTATTATTTCACGTTTTTTCTCAATACCATACAAGTTAAGTTCATTCATTCCCGGTGAATTATTGTAATATTCCAATTCAGCACAATATATCCTTCCAGAAAATATATTCAGAACGGATAAACTACAAAACAGCAAAAATAAAAATTTTAATAATTTATACATATATATATAATTAAACGAGGCCTTCCCTCATTGCAGTAACTGCCGCCTGAGTTCGGTCGTCAACACAAAGTTTTTGAAGAATACTATGAACATGAGCTTTTGCAGTTGCTCTAGTAATAAAGAGCCGCTCTGCAATTTGAGGATTATTTAATCCTTCAACAATTAATTTTAATACTTCCATCTCTCTTTCTGTCAATCCTGCAGCAAGAGCTGTCTTGCTTGGTCCATAACCAGAAAATGTCTGAGCTTCTGATTGAACAGACTTTCTGGTTACATTTCTAAGTACAAGTTTTGCAATTGCAGGATCCAGCCATGCTGTGCCATCGTTAACTGCTCTTATTGCAGAAATTAACTGTTCCGGGTTTGCCCCTTTCATAATATAAGCATCAGCTCCAGCTCCCAAAGCAGCAAATACATCCTGTTCGCTATCTCTTGAAGTAAAGACAAGTATATTAGCACCCATTTTTGCTTCTTTGATTTTTCTGGTTGCTTCAATGCCGTCTATAACAGGAAGTCCAATATCCATCAATATAACATCAGGACAGTGTATAAGAGCCAATTCTACTGCGGCAGCACCATCTTCTGCTTCACCAACAACTTTGATATCATCTACTTTTTCAAGAACAAGTTGAAGCCCCATTCTTGTCATAGTATGGTCTTCTACAAGCAAAACCCGAATTTCTTTTGAATTTTCTGACATATTTACCCCTTACTCACTATATTTGGAATACTAAAATTAAATTTACTTCCTTTTCCAAGCTCACTTTCAAGCCATATTTTTCCATTATGAGCTTCTACTATCTGCCTTGCAAGATATAATCCAAGACCGGTTCCTACAGAACGTTTTTTACTGGTTCCCTGCGAAAATCTGTTAAATAATTTTGGAATATCTTCTTCAGGTATGCCAATGCCGGTATCTTTAACAGAAATAATTACTGCATCATCATTGAAATTGACAATTATACTAATTTCCCCGCCTGATTGGGTATAATTGACTGCATTACCTAATAAATTAGCAAGAACACGTTTTAATTCCTGTTTATCAGCATATACTTTTAACTCGTTATTATCATCTACGCTTATATTTATACCTTTTTTCTCCAGCAATGAACTAACTTCATGAGAACACTGCTGAATTAAATCCTTCAAATTAAAGAAATCCTTGCAAAGAACCAGTTCTCCTGATTCATATCTGTATACTTCAAGTAAAGCATTTACAAGTCCGAGCATATCCTGATTACTGTAAAGCATTGTTTCAAGAAGTATATTCTGCCTTTCTGTCAATTGACCGAGTGAACCGTCAAGAAAAAATTTTAGAGTCTGAATTGCAGCAAGTAATGGAGTTCTAAGATCATGTGCTAATGTTGCGACAAAGTCCTCTCTGGACTTTATCAAATCTTCAGTTCTTTCTTTTACCATTGATTCCAGATGATCATTGTAATTTTTCAGCTGACTTTTAGCTTCTGATAATTCATCAATTTTATGATTTAGTTTTTTTAGTAAATTGCTTTTTTCAAGACCATTTTTTATGCATAAAAGCAGATCTTCATTATCCCAGGGTTTTTCAATATATCGGTAAATGCCTATCTCATTAATAGCCTGTATTGCACTTTCTTTGTCCGCATACCCTGTTAATAAAATAAGACTTGCTTCCGGATATATTTTTTTAACTTTCGATAAAAAATCAATACCGTTCATTCCAGGCATTAAAAAGTCAGAGATAACAAGATCAGTTGGATTATCCTTTATGTACTCCAATGCTTCATACGGACTGTTAAATATATTGGGGAAATAATTATCCTCAAAGGAAAGAAGAGTTTTCAGACTGGACGTGACAATAGCCTCATCATCAACAATAACAATTTTATTTTGTTTAACAATCTCTTCCATATACTTCTTCCACTCAAAGCAAGTCTTTTAAGAACTCTATTCAGTTATAATTATATCTCTTATTTTCTATAAAAGGATTAACTTTTGTAAATTCTTTCTTATTGTTATAAAAATGAACATAAAAGTCATCAATTAACTTTATATTTTGTATATACAGCTATAGCATATAAAATATTCCACAGATGAACAAGTTTTTTACAAAAGAGTTTACAGAAAAATTCAATTTTCATGAAAAATCAAAAACTCAATCCCCGCCTGGCTAATTTTTTGTTTTGTATTATCTGATATATTTAAGTTGTGGTTTTCAGATACATTATTTCAATAATTTAAAATTTCACAGAAAGGATTGTTTACTTAAGTTTGTGCATTGGAGCGAAAAATTATGCAAACTGTTAAAATAATGATTTTATGCTTTTTAACATTTATATTCAACTCATTATCATCATCTGCACTTGTAAAAATTGATGATAACAGCATTGACCTTGCTATAAAATATGGAATTAAAATGAAGGGATCTTCTACAGAAAATATTCTCAGTACAAATTGGGTAAACGACGGTAATGGAAGAATTTTAAATATTTATTCTCCTTTTATTCAAATTGCAATGAAATCCGCAAATAAACCCTCTACAGGAGATGCGGAAGAAGATCTAAAAATGGTAAAAAATCTTTTACAATATGACATAACAAAAGTAAAAAATAAAAATGAAATCAGATTTATTGTTGCTATTTACGGCGACAACATAAACTTTGCAAAAAACTATAAAGCTTACATTATAGAAGCTAATAAATTTTCGAATACATTAAAAGAAAAAGATAAAATAAATCCTAATAAAAGTTCTATTCAAAAAATTGCTGATAAAGACAATTTTCACCCGAAACATCCTTTTTCTGGAATTAATTGTTATTCATTTAAATTTGATAATCTCTTCAAACTTAAAGAATATTATTTTATACTTGTATCAGATAATAAAGATGAAATAAAATATAAAATAAATAACGAAAATATTTTTTAAGAAGATAACAAAAAATTCTAACATACTGTGTCATCCTGAATTTATTTCAGGATCTCTGAACCAATAGATGCTGAAACAAGTTCAGCATGACACATAGATACAATTTAAATAAATATTTGAAAATTTTTTGTTTGTTCATTTATCTAAACAAGTGGAATAAAGTAGCCATCCCAGAGGATCGAAATGATACTTTTTCAGAATAAATATACGCTTTTGGATGCGGCTGTATTTGCTAGTCTGACAATTGGCATTATTGTAGCAATAGCTTCTTATATCAGATATAAGAAGCTATTGAATAAACTTGATCCTATTGCCGATGTTGCAATGGCTGTTATGCACGGAGATCTTGCTCAAAAAGTTAAAATTAAAGGAAAAAACAAGATAGCAAGACTTGGAAAAGATATAAATAAGATGATTGAATCCTTAAAAGACAGGGAAAGTAAGATCAGAAAGTATCAAATAGAACTACAGGGACAGAAAGAATATCTTGAAGCCGTTTTTAATTCACTTATAGATGGAATAGTCATTATCTCAAAAGATTGTAAAATCATAAAAACCAATCCTACAATTGAAATTTGGACTAATACAAATGAAGAGGACATAATAGGAAAAAAGCTGACTGATTTAATTAGATGCAAATGCGAAGTTGATTGCAGCAAAAACCCTGATAATTGTCCTTTAATTTTTCAAAATGAAAGACTTTTGCCAAACGAAGCTACTATAATAAACAAAGGTACAAAAGCCGAAAAATTGTTGAGCCTGAATTCTGTCCCGATTTCAGGAGTAATTGTTGAACAAAGTTATTTGATAGTTTTAAGAGATATAACTGAATTTAAAGAAATGAACCAGATGAGAGAAGACTTTATGGCGACATTAACTCATGATCTTCGTGTTCCAATTCTTGCAGAAGGAAATACTCTTAAATTCTTTCTTAAAGGAATATTTGGACCTCTGACCGACAAACAGAGAGAAGCTCTTGAAAATATGCTTGATAGTAATAACGATTTATCAAGAATGGTAACCGGTTTACTTGATGCATACAAGTATGATTCAGGTAATATTGAATTATTCAAAGAACCGGTTCACCTAAAGAAACTTGTTCAGGACTGTATTGCCGAATTAACTCCCCTGTCCAGAAAAAATGACCAGTCTTTAACAAACTTTATATCTAAAGAAATTCATACTTTGAATATTGATAAAAATGAAATCAAGCGTGTCATCAGAAATCTAATAAGCAATTCAATAACATACACTCCCAAAGGCGGTTCTATAAATGTTAATGCTGAAAACAATGAGAAAGAAGTGATAATCAGCATTAACGATACAGGAAAGGGCATTGCTGAATCAGAACTGGAACAGATTTTTGACAGATTTTTTTCTAAAGCAAAAAAATTCCGTAAAGTCGGAACAGGTCTCGGACTATATCTTTCTAAACAGATCGTCGAAAAACATGGCGGAAAAATCTGGGCAGAAAGCAATCTTGGAGAAGGCAGCACATTTTATTTCAGCCTCCCGCTAGATACTGCAAATATTGATATATAATTTATTAATAACTCTCACCTGTAATTGCTTTGGAAGAACAGCCATAACCAGCACTTGTATTACTACTACTTGTACTTGAACGATTACAGTCATTATAATCTGTCGTTGGACCATTTGGAACTAATTTATTTTTAAATACCGTTGCTGCATAAATATCATATCCAACCTTATTAGGTCCTTTAAAACCGTTTATATCAAAGACTATAACATTACAAATACTAGTACCAACAGCTGCCTGATTCAAAGAAAAACAAACCCCACCACTGTAATTAAACCAGCTTACTAGACTTCCATCATTTAGAATATAAGCTGGTGTATAATTTAGACCTGATGTTATAGGAACATTAGCAACTGTTTTCCAATAACCAGCTAAATGCCAGCAGCTATAATCTGTGCCAGTACACTTTTTTGCAACATTTAAGTAATTTCCAAAACCATCCATTAGTGAAGCAGCGTCAGTACTAGGTATGCTATAATCTGAAATTAATAGATTTGTAACCTGACTTAATGAGCCATATTCTTTTTTTAATGCTGTCTTTAATTCTGCGTTTTGCGTATCCTGGATTAAGCCGGGAATAACCATAGATGAAATAATTCCCACAATTGTAAGCGTTAATAAGACTTCTGCTAACGTAAACCCTAACTTATTTTTATCAGGCATTTTTATTACCTTTAAATATCATTAAAACATTAATATTACTGACTTTACACAATTTAATCAAAATTTTAAAAGTTGAATTTATTCTTTTTAATAAAAATAATTACATAAGTTTTAATTAATTATTCTATACACTATACTACAGACTTTAACCAAATTTATTCAAAATATATTTTTTTTGTGTTTTTATAAAAAAAGTATAATTATATAATATTCTTAATATTCCCTCATTATGAATTTTAAAACGGGAGTTTGCCTGTGAATAAGCAAAGTGAAATAAGTATTCTGATAGTTGAAGACCATACTTTAACAAGATTTGGTTTAAAAACTGCCTTTGAATCCCTGAATCAGGTTAAATTAATTTCTGAAGCTGAAGACGGTGAAACCGGCGTAGAAATGACAAAGAAGTTAAGACCTGATATAGTATTAATGGATCTTGGACTACCCGGTATTAACGGTATTCAAGCGACAAAAATAATAAAAGAATTTGACAACGGTATTAAAGTTATAATTTTAACATCACATAATAATGAAGATGAAGTATGGGCTGCTCTTGGAGCTGGAGCTAACGCTTATTGTCTAAAAGATATTGAACCTGACAGGCTTATTCATGTAATAGAATCCGTCTATGACGGTGCTGCCTGGCTTGACCCTTCAATTGCTGATACTGTATTAAAAAGACTTTCGGGTGATAAATTTAAACCATCACAAGCTCTGGACACTCAAGAAGATCGTGGAGAAGAAAAAATTCAACTCACTGACCGTGAAATGGAAGTTTTGAAACTTATTGTAGATGGATACAGCAATGCTGAAATTGCCGAAAAATTATTTGTAAGCATACATACCGCAAAAGCCCATGTGTGCAATATTCTGCAAAAGTTATCAGTCGACGACAGAACTCAGGCTGCGATTAAAGCACTCAAAGACGGTATTGTTTAAAAAAAAATTGCCAAAGCAAAACAAGACTACATTTAATAATTTCGGTGTTACTTATGCAAAATATTATTGTAAAATATTTTCACTGCTAATAAAAATACTGCTATAATAAATTAAACATACAATATCAAAATATTTAAGAATAGTTTTATGTGCTGTGTAATAAGGTAGGGTAAAAATGTCCTCAATCGCTAGAATTCTCGTAGTCGATGATAATCCAAAATATCTGAAAGATGTACTTCCTATGTACGGATATGAATTAATAGTAGTTAATGACGGTCTTCAGGCACTTAAAGCTCTTTCAGATAAAGATAATAAATTTGACCTAGTTATTCTTGATGTAATGATGCCTAATATGGATGGTTGGGAGACATTAAAAGCAATAAGAAACAACAAAGAATATGCAGACTTACCTGTCATTATGCTAACTGCCGTAGATAGCGAGCAAAAGCAAATATCAGGACTAAAGTTTGGAGCTGATGATTATATTGTAAAACCATTTGGACTTCCAAATCTTCTTGCCCGCATTGAAGCACTATTAAGAAGGTCAAACTGGAATCAGAAAAAAGCTCAAAGCAAAGCTATGAATCTTCCATTTACGACAAATGAGCCTATTACTCCATTAACCGCACGAGAAAAAGAAGTTCTTAATCTTGTAGGACAGGGATCAAATAATCAGGAAATAGCAGAAAAATTATTCGTAAGAGAAGTTACAGTAAAAACCCATTTAAACAGCATTTTTAAAAAACTGAATGTTACAAATAGAACACAGGCGGTTCTTCTTGCCATGCAGATGAATATTATTGAATAGTAGGGGTATTAAACTATGAAAAGCAAGGATGAATTAATTCAACTTTTGAGAAACGGCTTCATAGAGGAATTTAACGAATTTAGAAATAGTGAATCATTAGATTTAGCTGAAATCGACTTATCAGGTTGCGATATTCCTGATGCAAACCTGAGCAACTCAGATTTAACAGGTACAGATTTTAGTGAATGTGATCTTTCAAATGTTGATTTTAGCAATAGCGATCTTTCTTCAGTTATTTTTACAAGAGCATCTTTAAAACAAGCTAATTTCTCAAATACAACCCTTGCAGGAACGAAGTTTGGCAACGCTGATATTGTAAACTGTGATTTTTCAGAATCTGATATGACAGGAGCAGATCTTTCTGATGCAAAATTGTCAAATGCAGATCTGAGTCTTTCCATTAATCTTAATCAATGTATTTTTGACAGTTTTACTCTATGGCCTGATACTGATTATTTGCCGGATGATTTTAATCCTGAATATATTGAAGATCTGTCAAGTTTAAGAGATGATGATGACGAACTTGAAAGCGAATACGGGTATTAATAATTTAGTTTTATATGCTTAAAAACTCTTCTATAGAAATTCCAGCCTGATCAAGAACTGATATCAGTTCATTTTCTGAATAAAAATCGTAAGATTTATTTATTTTAAATATTTTGCTAGTTTTTGGGTTTATCCATTCTTCAATATCATTGCTGATCTCATAATGAAATTGAAAACCTGTAAATATAAGTTTTGCAGTAACCATAAAATATGTATAGCCGGTTAAATTTCTCATTTAGCCTGTTCCTGCATTAATTTTTGAATAATTATTATCAAATCAGCTACCCGATTGTCGATATGTTTTTGTTCTCAATTAGACTACATACATGTCTATAAACATATCAGAAAATAAATAATGTGACAAATGAGATTACAAAAATAAAGATATTAGGTAAAAATATTCAGAAGTACAGAAAAGAAAAAAGATTGTCCCAAAACCAGCTGGCTGAACTTCTTGATATTTCTCGTGAGCATTTAGCTAAAATTGAAACAGCTAAACGTTGTGTTAGTTTGAAATTATTATTTAAAATAGCTGATACTTTAAAAATTTCAGAAAAAGATTTGCTTGATTTCGATCTCAAAAATTAAATTTATAATTTAGTAAGCAATTATTTTTATGTTTCTTTTTTATATAATTGAGAGAAATTAAATTAGAGAGACTATTAATATGTTAACGATTAACAAGACTTGTGCAGTATTGCCCGCCGGTAATATTCAGAATAACCAAAAGCAGGATACTCCAAAACTGCAAACTTTAAGCCATGATACAGTTTCTTTCAGCGGCAAAAGATATATATCAGATGCGGTTTTGGAAGCTGTCAGAAAGGCTGAAAAAGAAAACGGCAAGAAATTTTTTACTAAGTTAAGAGAACTCTGTGAATGGGGTTATAATGGTGATCTAGCAGGAAAAGCTGATGCATATGCACAGATATTAAAAGGTGAATATGTGCAAAAAGCCATTTCACTGCTTGATTTAATCGAAAAAGATCCTGAAACTAAAAATATAATGAGACAAACAGCAAAATATTTGAAAAAGAGCGTTGGGATTGATCCTCACTAAAATCAAGGAACATTAAATTGTTTTTATATTCCTACTGATTTTGCTAGAAATATAAGCACCAATAACAGAGCCTATCCCCATGCCGACTACTGATCCGACAGGTCCAAACGGAACAAGCAAAGCTCCTCCTAATCCTATGCCAGCTAAAGTTGATATAACACTAATTGCAGATTTTACAGTTTGTTTGCCTCCATTAACCATCTTATCCTGTGTATTTTCAGGCTTATTAAATGCTCTGACAATTGATGGTATACAAATTGCAAAAAGAGCAATTGCTCCGTATAATGTTGTTCTCTGTAATGCCCTGCATATTAATTTGCCAAAAAGTGAACCTTCAAGCTTATAAGCATACACTTTCCTGTCTTGCTTGAAATACTTTCCGGTATCATCGTTTTTTACGATTTGAGGTACAGACCTTCCGGTAAGTTCTATACCAGCATCTTCAACTTTTAATAAATCTTGTATTTTTTGACCAAACTTTGTATTTATAAGAGGTTTATCCCATTCATGGAGATAATAGCCATATTTGTTAACCATTTTATTTACAAGAGGTTCGAGAAAACTGCCTCTGATAAATGAGAATGGAGTTTGAAATTCTTTATAATCGTATTTTGAGGAATGATTGATCAAATTTGCATAAAAAGTCGGAGATTTCCCTTGAATGTATTCCTGCACAGATTTTGGCAAAATTTTATGAAGTATTTGTCTTGCGGCATCTCTTGTATCTCTTAAATCTTCCGGCAACAACATTCCAGCAATTGCAAGTGTTCCTGCTGTACCGAAATAATCCTTCTCTTCAACTTTTTCAGGAACGGAATATACTCTTCTGAAGGGAATAACCGGACTTAATGCGGCAAATACAGCTTTTGTAACTTCGTTATTTTTTACAGCTTTATTATCAAGATCATCAACTTGTGCTTTAATTTGGATTGTATTGTCTCTGAATTTTTCAAAAGTATCTTTTACGTTCTTTATATCTGTATAAAGTTTTTTATCGGGAATATTTGCCTGTTGTTTTATAAAACTATCCTGAATATATGCAGTTTTTTCAGAAGCACTTTGTGTGTTTCCTTCTTTTTGTTGCAAAAACTGATGATAAGTTTTTAATAAACTAACTTCTACGACCATTCCTGACTTTCTTTCATGCAAACCAAAAAGGATCTACCTTCCTATTTATATAAAAACATGAACGAGCTTGCTTTTGCATGAAATGGCGGTCTTTGTTACAAAAGTAACATTTACACAAACTGCTTTATAATCTCAATCACCTGATTGTAAACATCATCGATGCTCATTGATGCATCAATGACTTTTATTCTTTGAGGATCTTTTTTAGCAAGATCAAGATACCCAAATCTAACTTTCTCATGAAAATGTGCAGCTTCTGATTCCAGACGGTCTTTTTTGTCACCGATTCTTTTCATTGCAATGCCTGTTTCTATATCAAAAAGTAAAGTTAAATCAGGAATTAATGAGTGTGTAACAAGATTGTTCAAATTAATAATTTCATCAATATTCAACCCTCTTGCATAGCCCTGATAAGCAAGAGTTGAATCAATATAGCGATCACAAAGCACCATTTTTCCATTATTTAGAGCCGGCATAATAACTTCATCTACATGCTGCGCCCTGTCAGCAAGATATAAAAATAATTCACAAAAGGGTGCAATTTTGCCGTCATAAGTTAATAAAATCTCTCTTAATTTAGAACCCAGTTTTGTTCCACCAGGATCACGTGTTATTATAAAATCTTTTTTCTGAGTTACAAGATATTCTTCAAGCATTTTAATCTGTGTTGTTTTACCAGACCCGTCCGCACCTTCAAATGTTATAAAAAATCCGTCTTTTTTCATTTTCTCTCCATATATATAGGGTAGAATTTAAACAATTCTACCCTGAAAGTTATTTTTATAAAAGTCAGATA
The DNA here is from genome assembly GCA_028689995.1 of Candidatus Gastranaerophilales bacterium. Classification (GTDB taxonomy): domain Bacteria; phylum Cyanobacteriota; class Vampirovibrionia; order Gastranaerophilales; family UBA9579; genus JAQVCB01. The sequence goes on along the minus strand of JAQVCB010000032.1, from coordinate 7,562 downwards.
CTACTAGTAAGATTTGTAAATAATATGTTAAAAGCGAACAACTGTCATTGCGAGGGCTTTAGCCCGTGGCAATCTGCCCAACTTACTATTTTAGCCATAAACTGATTACAAAATTCACTATTCGTAAGATCCTCACGTCGCGCAGTCTACCCTGAGCGAGCGAAGCGGAGTCGAATGTGCTCCTCAGGATGACATATTAGTTAGTTTTGGCAACTATTCCTCAGCCCTACTAACCTGCGTTTTTCAGATCTTTATCTTTGCCTGAAATAACTTTCAAGCGTCTATTTGGCTCGTCGCCTATACTTTCACTTTCAAGATTATGCTGTTCTACAAATTCATGCTGAAGCCTTCTTATAGAATGTTTTCTTGGAGGAAGCTCTATGTCTGAAGCTCCATTCAACACCTGATATACAGCAGTTTTTGCTTCCTGTAAAGCTGCTTCCGTTTCGTCAAAATGTTCCTGATCTGATTTATCCCATGGCATTTCGTTTATTCCCAGAGCATCTTTTATGACTTTCTGTATCTGCGGCATAGTATTAGATCTTACAAAATGCATAGGTATTCCGTATGTTTTCGCTACACTCAAAATTTTTGCTCCGCCTTTTGCATAACCCTTGTGAGAAATTACAAAATCAGCTTCATCAATATTTCGTGTAACTTCCGCTTTAAGATTTAATCTTTCAATTACTTTATCTACAAGCGATCTACTGACTGAATAAATGTATATCTTTTTGAAATCCTGAACTTCTTTTACATACCTGTCCAGATCAAAATTATATTTATCCGCAGGATTTACAAACTCTACCGGTGTTGGAACATAAGCTTCTGCCGGAGCTTCTGAATTAATTTTCCTGGTTTCCGGCTTGATCGGCCAACCTCTTAAAATATAATCCACAGCTTCAGATACGTTTGGATATACAGCCAATTGGTCTCTGTCAATTATTTCAATAACTATATCGAATGTTGGACTTTTTTCTCTTTCAAGTACGGTTTTTTGTGTCGATCTTCTTCTTGCTTCATCATCACCTAAAGTGACGCTTTGAACTCCGCCAACTAAATCTGACAGGGTAGGGTTTTTAATAAGATTTTCAAGAGTGTTACCGTGAGCTGTAGCAATAAGCATGACTCCACGTTCAGCTATTGTTCTTGAGGCCATAGCTTCTTGTTCTGTACCAATTTCATCTACGACGATAACTTCAGGAGTATGGTTTTCAACAGCTTCAATCATAACATCTTTTTGACGTTCAGGTGCTGAAACCTGCATTCTTCTTGATCTGCCAATTGCTTCATGAGGAATATCACCATCGCCTGCTATTTCATTTGAAGTATCAACTACGATAACTCTCTTGCCTAAATCATCTGCAAGTAATCTCGCAATTTCCCTGAGTTTTGTTGTCTTCCCAACTCCAGGTTTACCAAGGAACAGAATACTTTTGCCGGTTAATACTAAATCTCTTATACAACTAATAGTCCCGGTCACAACCCTACCGATCCTACAGGTCAAGCCTATTACAAGGCCTTTTCTGCTTTTTATTGCACTAATTCGGTGGAGTGTTCCGGGAATTCCAGATCTATTATCTGTTGTAAATTCATCAATTCTTGCTGTCGAGTAATTAATATCCTCCTGATTGACTGTTTGCTCTCCAAAAAGTTCTATCTTTCCATCTGAATGTCTTATCTCTGGTAATCTTCCCAAATCCAAAACTATTTCAATAACGTCTTCTAGCTTTTTATCTCGCAAATTCCAGGCAATACCAGTAGGTAATATATCAAGTAATTTTTGTAAATCATTGTAAAAGTGAGTATTATTCATTTTTCCCTTTCTGTTCATTAGAACGGATCAAATCTGTCAACAAACTGTGGGATTTTATTTTTCTTTTTTCTCTCCTTTTAAAACTTTCAAATAATTACTACGACTTATATTATTATTATACAACATTATTCACTAGATTTCCATTATTTCTACTAAATTTGTAGTAATATTAACACATTTTTTTAAATTTGATAAAAATTCAACATCATCTAATCCCACTATATAAGGTAGAATAATTTTTCTTGCAAATGTTCCATATCCAACACCCGAAATTGATAAATTAAACATTTTCACATAACTCTTTGTTAAATGGTTGATTCCGCCTGCTATCTGAATATAAAAGTTTGAATTTACACCTGAAAGAACCTGTGCTGCGGCAAGTGCCTGAAGTGACGACGAAGCCGAATTGTCAGCCCCCATAGGCTTACCGTCAATCTGAATTATAACTTTCTTGTTAACTAAAGAAGCCAATGAATGAACAAATTCAATTAATCCTTTTCTATCAAATAAACTCGCCTCAATACTAAAAGAAATCAATTCAATATTTTGAGTTATAAAAGAATTATTCTCAACAAAACTTTTTACTTCATCGAACGAACTGTTTCCTGTATGAATCTCAACCGCTTCACAGTTATCGTTAACAAATACTGCTGTTTTAGTTTTATCCAATGAAATAGCCCTTTTTTTGCATACTTCTATACATCTTGCACAACCATAACAACTCTTTAAATTATATTGTAACCGTTCTGAGCTTTCATACAATGCTCCGGCAGGACATACAAATGTACAATTCAAACAATTAGAACATAATGCAAAATCAACCTCTGCTTTTCTAAAATGTTTATCAGAACCTGTATTCAGGCTAATCATTATTAAAGGCTCATTAAATTTTGGAAAATCATGAGGATTACTGTTATAAATTTTCTTTGCCTGATCAATGCCCGTTTTTGCAGAAGCAAAAGAATCCATATCAGGTGATATATCTACAACATCAACTCCCGCAAGAGAATACACCATTACAAGTCTTTCAATCTGTTTTTGATCGGTATTGGATGCACCACAGATTAATTTTACAAATCTTTTATTTTCCAGAGCAGCTATTGCTCTATTCAACGAAATCGAGTTTAATTTCTGCATTTCTTAACAATAATCACCTGATATTTTCGAAATTATAGCATAATAAAAGAGACTGAATTAATGTTTAATCCAGTCTCTTTTATGTTTAATTATTTATTATCCTATCGAATCCAGCGTTTTTCCGTTAGCATTATTTGTGGTTTTATTTTCGTTAGCATTATTTGTAATTTTACCATAATTAGGATCCATAAAACTCAAATCATACATATAACTTGAAAGAGGGTCTTGTACTGCTACTTGCGTTGCATCTGATTGCGTCGTAGCCACCTGTACTGTAGTTGATGCAGCTTGTGCTTCCTGTTTTTCTTCTTCTTTTGATTTACCCAAAAGCCCATTTCCTAGCTTACTAGCAATACTTTCACCAGCAATAGCACCAACTATTCCGCCAATAATTGCACCAACACCTGGAATAGGTATTAATACCTGACCTATTGCTGCACCGGCAGCCATACCACCTAATGAACCACCCACTGTTAATGTAGATTTACCGATTTGTGCAAGACCATCTCCGTTTTTGAAAGCAGTAACTATCTTGGGAACTTCAAATGCAGCCGTAAGTAGTGCAGCCCAAACTGGAATACCTTTAAATCCTTTTGCCATAAGTGCGCCTGTCTTACTTAAAGCGCCTTCTCCTGATTTAATTCCAAATGTAGTTAATTGTTTTAATTTTGTTCCTTTTTCAATTATAGCTGTGCCATTTGTTTTTAGTCCACTTATAGCTTCTTCAGACATTCCAAATTTTTGTAATAATTTTTCTTGAGTAGGATTCAAATTTAATTTAGTTCCGGATTTTACATCAAATCTGATATCATTTCCTGATATGCTTGGTTTTATTCCTGTTTCTTTAAAAAGTTTATCAATATTTATATTTTTTTCTTCAATCGTAACGCCAAAACCTTTTTGAAATAAATCTTTAACAGGCTGCTGACTAAGCATTTCTGACTGAAGAAACTGACCAACTTTACTATTAGCTAAATAACCGCTTTTTAAATTTGAAGTCGTTTCTAGAGTATTTTGTCCTAATCGATTTTTAACTCCTGCTTTATAGTTATTCCATCTTTCTGAAAAACCTGTTACCCCAGGTAAAGGTGCTGTTATATCTGCCATAATTTCCCCCACTACCTCCACTAATCTAGAAAAGATTAAAAAATATTTCTTCCCTTATATTTATAAAAAAAATCAACATATGATAATTGCTAATTTAGTTAAACAAATTAAGAAATATTAAGAAGGTTTTATTCCTAAATAGGTACAAACGCTCTGAATTATAGTTTGAGACCGCTGCATAACTATAATTTTGTTAAAAAGTTAAAATTTGCGGTCGCCCCTTGTAAAAGCAATGCGAAGCGGGAGTGAAGAAAAGTCAAAATGGCTGTGGTCAACAGGCAGTGCAGATTTTCGTAACTCGTTCCAATTGTAAGCCGCTACGACCGAACAAAATCCGGTCATAGCGGCTGTAGGCTGAATATAAAAAAACGATATTTTGATAGTTATGCATCAGTCTTAGTTTCTAAAGTAATTTAAAGCTCGATTTTCCTTTATTATGATTAGATCGTATAATATATATGAAAATTAAAATATTTATCCTTACAGGAAACTAATTATTATGTACAAATACGGATTTAGATCATTAAAAAATAGACTTTTCCCTATATCTGTCCCTGACTCTGCCAAAGTTGAACATAACCAAATGGTAATTGTCAGAACTGAAAAAGGGGAAGAAGTCGTAAAAGTTGAAAGAATCCCTGAATGTGTTATGAAAAAATGGGGTGATCAATTACCTGATGCAATTCCTCTGGTTAGGGTTCTTTCACAAAGAGACAGCGAGATTTATGAAGAAATAAAACTAAAAGAACAAGAAGCTTATGAAAAATGCAATGAGTTAATAAAAACTCACTCTCTTCCAATGAGATTAATTGACACATCCTATACTTTTGACAGAAAAAAACTGACTTTTTACTTTACAGCACCAAACAGAGTCGATTTCAGAAATCTCTTAAAAGACTTGACTCAGACATTCAGAAAAGTCCGAATAGACCTTAGGCACATTGGAGTAAGAGATGAATCCTCAATTGTAGAAGGCGTAGGGATTTGCGGTAGAGAATTTTGCTGCTGTTCATGGATAAAGCAATTTGCTTCAATTAATATTAAATTGGCAAAAGATCAGGGAATGCCTATTAATCCAAGTAAAATATCGGGCGTATGCGGAAGGCTTCTTTGCTGCCTGGATTATGAATATAAAACATATATCGATGCGGCTGCAGGCATGCCACCGGTTGGAAGCGGAGTAATGACTCCCGACGGAATAGGCAGAGTCAGCTCATTACACTTCCTGAGCGGAAAAGTTGCCGTTAAGCTTGAAGACGGAAAAATCAAGGAATTTGGAAAAAAAGACATCGAAATGATTGATGAAGAAGTAAGCAATATTGAAATTGATCTTCCTCCAAATTATCATGAGGAAGAAGATGAATCTGTAGATATTTCTCAATTAGAAGATGATGAACAAAGCTATACTTCAAATATTTAATTAAAAAGTCAAAGTAATTCGGCTTTTAACCTTGTTCCAATTGATAGTAATCATATTAGAAGCTGTGCAAAAAGGCGGAAATTGTTTATTTCCGCCTTTTTAACTTTTCTAAGGTAATAATCAAAGCTTCAAATTAAAAAATTTAAACTTTTGAGACCCTTTTTGGCTATAATGTTTTTCTATGACCTCGGCTAACTGCACTGACTACATCTGCCATTGAACCAAACTGATCTTCCTGAGCATTTTTTAACACATCACGTAATGGAGCCGGATTACCTTTTGTCCATTCGATTTTTCGATCACCATATCTGCTAATTAAATCCTGTTTGGTCATAGGAAAATCAACGCCACCAAGAGCATTGCTAACTGATGCTATACCATATGCATGTCCTGCTTCAGGACCAGGTTTTCCATAGCCTGATGCTTCACCTTTTTTTCTCATATTCTTACTTTCCTCCAATTTATTGCCAAAGTTTATAAAAACAGATTTTAAATATTCTAAGTAAATATTTTTATTTACATATGAGTTAACAAGCTAATTAATTATAGTTAAGGTAACCTATCTTTATTTTATTAATAATAATATGAAATATTAGATGGACTGTTGACGAATTCAAAAAACTTTGTTTTTTGTTTCTTCTTACGTCCCCCACGTCTAGTGTCAAAATGTCGAAAACTTGGAATGAGTTATATAATGCCTCCAGCTCCTGCTACCCGCAGCAGCTTCAGCATTATTTCACTCCCGCTACTGCAAACCGTTTCCGCCATTTTTCACTTTTGATAGGGTCGTGTTACAAAATAGAAAATAAGAGCTATTTAACTATTTTTCAACACGACCTTGATATGCTTCAACATTCAAAAATTTCTGCCTTTCATACTTATAAATGATTTATTTATAACTTTTTAGCTATATTGTTAATAATTGTAATTACCGATTAAACAGGTAAATAATATGGCATTCAGAAATTTCAAAAACTCAAAAAAAGCTCTCAAAACACCACAAGGTTTAAACAACTTTAAAAACTTTTTTACAAAATTATTTAATGAAATATCAGACTTAACAATTACAGATTTATCTGGAGTCTCTGAAAAAAGAGCTCTGGAATATCTGGAAAGAATTGATTTATCGAAGATTTATACTATAAAAATACTTGGAACTTCTGTTAAACATCCTAACAACAAAGTTGTAATTCAAGGAATCAATGCTCTTAAACAAATCAGAACTATTGATTCTAAAAAAGCAATCTGCACAACACTAAATAGTAAAGAACTTAATGTAGTCCTTGAAGCAATTGAAGCATTGAAGTTGTTTACTAATCATAATGTTGAAAAACCCCTTACAAATTGCCTTTCAAGAAAAAATAAACAAGTTGCAAATGCTGCTTTATGGGCATTAGCTGAGATAAAAACCCCTGAAGCACTTATGGCTATTGAAAGCATTCTTGAAGGCAATGATGAAGAATTAGCAAAAACCGCTTTATGGATTTTAAAAGGAACTAAATCTTATAAAACTGCAAAAAAATTGCGAGCCTAAATATAATAGGAGTGGTGAAGAATATTTAAATAGCTTTTATTTTCTATTCATCAACAGCCCCATTATTTATCCTCCTGAAATTTTATGCTATTCTTTTTCCTAAAAGGAATTGCTAGGAGAATTATATGTCACATATTCATTTACCTGATGGAATTTTACCTGTATGGCTATGGCTTTCAGGTTATGCTGTAATTACAGCTTATTTGATTTTTTTCTTTTTCTATTTTAAAAAAACTAACTTAAATAAAAAATTCGCACTAATTGGTATTCTTTCAGCATTAATGCTGATAACAATGTCAATAGAAATCATACCGCCGATTTATCATATTAATCTGGCCGTTCTTGCAGGAATTATACTTGGTCCGGTTTTAAGCGTTCTAGCTATATTGGTAGTAAATATAATTCTTGCTTTTCTGGGACACGGAGGTTTCACAGTAATAGGTTTAAATACCATTGTCGTTTCTATAGAAGCAATTTTAGGATACTTTGGCTTTAAATTCTTATCTTCCAAAATTAAAAAAATCTTTCTAAGCGCATTTTTAGCAACCTTC
>JAQVCB010000031.1 GCA_028689995.1 Candidatus Gastranaerophilales bacterium | reverse complement strand
AAAATTAAATCATTAGCTGTAAAAAAAGGAATGATAACATCTGATCAGGCAAAAAGTATGAGTGAAAAAGATGCTTTGGATTTAATTTTTGCACCCGGATTTTCTACAGCAAAAGTTGCAACAGATTTATCAGGTCGCGGTGTCGGTATGGATGTTGTTAAATCAAAAGTGGCTTCTCTTGGTGGAACTGTAGGTATTTTATCCAGAGTTGGTCAGGGAACAACTATAACTATTAGTCTTCCTTCAAATATGGCAATACTTCAAGCACTTTTAATTAAGGTTGGAAATGAAATCTATGGAACTCCGCTAAATTATATAAGCGAAGTTATAGATGTTGAAAATGATCAGGTAAAAAGAATTCAAAATAAAGAAGTAATTGTACTGAGAGGGAAAACATTGCCTCTTGTAAGGCTAAATAAACTGCTTGAAATACCTAATTACATTGAAGATAAAGATAAACCGCTTACGGTTGTGATTATAAAATCACAGGGAAAATGCTCGGGTGTTATAGTATCAGAACTTTTAGGGCAACAAGAAGTCGTTATCAAGCCGATAAGCAAAAGTTTGTGTTCTGAAGATTATTTGTCCGGTGCAATTACTCTTGGAAATGGACAGGTTGCTTTAGTTCTTAATGTAAATGCTCTTATAGTTAATATGTAAGGAGTTTTAATATGATAAATGAATTTTTAGAATCAGGTCAAAAAGAAATACATTTAATTGTATTCAAGTTAGGAACAGAAGAATATGCTGTACCTATAACAAGTGTTCAGGAAATTATTATGCTGTTGGCGCCAACAAGGATTCCTAAAGCACCCTCATTTGTTGAAGGTGTAATAAACCTTAGAGGGCACATTATACCTATTATTGACGGAAGGAAAAAGTTCCAGCTTGAAGTAACAAAAAGTACTAATGAGTCGAGAATTATGATTATTGAACTTGAGAATGAAACAATAGGATTAATTGTTGATGCAGTTTCAGAAGTTATTCATCTTGGTACTGATGATATTGAACCGCCTCCAATTGATATGACTGATGATTCTGATTTCTTATGGGGTGTCGGTAAATTCTCTGACAGGCTTCTTATTCTTGTAGATCCTCAAAAATTTCTTAATTTCTCAGAAACTAAAGATTTAAAAAGTCTTTCAAAAGTTTCAGAAATATTAAAGCAATCAAAACAAATGAATGATCAAGAAGCAATTACTAGTGAAAAAATTGTAAAAAAATAGATTGTGAGAAGTTTTAATGGTTGAGGATATTAAAGTAGTTTTAGATAAGATCGAAAAACTTCCAGAATTGTTTCATGTAGCAGTACGTGTAGCAAAAATGCTGGATGATCTAAATATTGATGTTAATCAACTATCAAGGATTATTTCTCTTGATCAGGCTTTAACTACTCAATTATTGAAATTATGTAATTCTGCGCAGTACGGTTTTTCAAGAAAAATTGTTACTGTAAAAGATGCAGTAGCTAAACTCGGTTTCAAAACAATTAAAAGTCTGGTATTTGTTGCAATTTCTCACGGAATATTAAATAGTGCAGTTAAAGGTTATGATCTGGGTAAAGGTGAGCTATGGAAAAACTCCATAAGCTGCGCAGTATATTCGCGTTATCTAGCTAAAATGAGTAATTATAAGGATCCTGAAACAGCATTTACTGCCGGACTCCTAAGGGATATTGGAAAATTGATGATTCATGAATATGTAGGAATCAATTATAGTAATATCTTAAATACAATCAATTCTGAAGGAATATCTTTTTCTAATGCAGAAGAACAGGTTCTGGGTTTTAATCACTGTCAGATAGGTTCAGCAGTGGCTAATAAATGGAATTTTCCTCCTATACTTGTTGATACAATAAAATATCATCATAATTATGATGCTGCAATAAATGAAGGATGTGAAGATATTAAGCTTTTATCTATTGTTCATATAGCTGATTCTATAACGATGATGCTTGGTAATGGTATGGGTAATGATGGTATGATGTACAATATAAATCTAAAGTCCTTAAATTATTTGGATATTTCTCAGCAATCAGCAAGTATTGAAAATTTGATTTCTGAGATGGTAGAGTTAAAGACTGAAATAGATGAGATGATAGGGATTGTAAATGGAGAATAGAAAAATATCAAAATATGACCTGGACATATTAGGTGAAGTTGGAAATATTGGAGCAGGAAATGCTGCGACAGCTTTATCTCAGATATTAAATAAAAAAGTTTTACTGAATATACCAATGGTAAAACTTTGTAAACTTAATGAAATTGCAGATATACTGGGAGGCCCTGAAGAAATTCGTACAGGAGTTTTCTTTGGAATTAATCAAGCACTTAATGGATATATTTTGTTTATGATTACAGATAGTGATGCTTTAAAAATAAAAACTGCTGTAGCCGGTGATTATGAAATTGACGAAAATTCTGTTGTAGCTGAAATTGCAAATATTATATCTGGTGCTTATGTTGGTTCATTAGCTACAATGATAAATAATACGATTGATATAACACCTCCTGAAGTATGTCAGGATATGGTAGGATCTTTAGTTGATGCACTTATAGCTAATGTTTGTAGTATAGCTGATAAAACAGTAATTATTGGGACAAATCTTATTATAGATGAAGAAGAAATATCAGGTTTTTATGTTCTTTTACTTGAAAAAGAGTCTTTAGACAGTATGTTAGATTATTTTAATTCGATTAATAAAATGTAGTGGTTATAAAAAACGTAGTGGTTATGAATAATATAAATGTTGGAATGGGTGAAATGCAAGTATCTAGGTCTAAGAGTGCAATATTGGTTGCTCCGGGTTTAGGTTCATGTATAGGAGTAATAATGTATGATTATATAAGTAATATTGGCGGAATGGTTCACGTTGTTTTACCTGATAGCACTACTGCTAGCAAACAAGGTAATACAATGTTGGGAAAGTATGCTGATACTGCTATACCAACATTATTGGATTCTATGATAAAATTGGGTGCCGCAAAATGTAATATTGTTGTTAAAATGGTTGGTGGGGCTCAGATGTTTAATCTTGAAAAAGGTGGTAATGTATTAAATATAGGTATAAGAAACACAATTGCTGTCAAGGCTGCTCTTTCAAAAGAGAACCTGATAATTAAAGCGTGTGATACAGGAGGAAATAAAGGAAGAACATGTAAAGTTGATATTTCAACAGGAAAAGTATATGTAAGATCAATAGGTCAGCAGGAAGTTGAGCTTTAGGAGGATATATGTCAAAAGTTCTGATAGTAGATGATGCTGCTTTTATGCGAATGATGTTAAAAGACATCTTAACAAAAAATGGGTTTGAAGTAGTTGGTGAAGCTGCTAACGGTAATGAAGCCGTTGAGAAATATAGCCAACTCTCACCTGATCTCGTAACAATGGATATTACCATGCCGTTATGTGATGGAATTGCTGCATTAAAACAAATTGTCGGTAAGGATCCGGCAGCAAAAGTTATTATGTGTTCAGCGATGGGACAACAGGCAATGGTAATTGAATCTATTCAAGCTGGTGCAAAAGATTTTATAGTAAAACCTTTTCAACCGCCGAGGGTTCTTGAATCCATTAAAAAAGTTCTAGGATAATAATCCGGATATAATTGTCTTTTGTAAACTCCTGGGAGGAGTCAATTGTTTATAAAAAAAAATAGATTTTTATTCTTTTTGATTTTATTTATTATAACGTTGCAGATATTAACAAACTGCAGTGGGGTTTATGCTTATGAAAAACAGGAAGTCAAGGTTTCATCGTCAAAACCTATAATAGAAGCGTTAAATAACAAGCCTGAAGTTAAAAAATCTTATAAAAAAAAAGCAACTAGGACTAATTATAGAAAAAAAAATGAAATAAATGTTTTGCCGGTAAAACCTATTGCACAGACAAATGTTGGGCTATCTAAAAATGTAATAAGCAAAAAAATTGAAAAATTACCAAATGTTTATACTGAAAAAAAACAATTAAATTTAGCAGATTTTCCTGGCAAAAAAGACACTCTGGAGAAGATTCCGAAAGACAAGCCAGTTAAGGGAGTTAGCTTTTTATCAGTATTATCATCATTATTTTTTGTAATTCTTTTGGTACTAATTTTTGGATGGTTTTATTCCAAACTTAGAAATGTAGATCCTGCGGCATTATTAGCCGGAAAATTATCTGAAAAAAGTTTAAATAAATTCAATATTTTATCTACAGCGACACTCGGACAGGGCAAAAATGTTCATTTAATTGAAATTAATGGTAAATATCTTGTAATTGGCAGTACTATTAATAATATTAATCTTTTAACTGAGCTTAATCCTGATAAAATTGATCAAATTGAAGATATTAATGATTCAGAACCAATAATAGAAGATAATAATGATTTCATTGAACGGGATGTATCAAATTATAATGATGTTTATAAAGAATATTTAAAAGAACAAGATACAAAACCTAAATAGAACAATCTTGAATTATAATATTGAAGGTTAAATGACATATTATTAAAGATTTTTGATAAGAAAAGCAGGAAAAAAGTTCGAGATTGTAGGTTTATTAGAAGATATAATGTTTTTATAGTTTATTAATCTATAATAAATTTTTAATAATTGATGAGTATCACATTTAAATCATATAATTACAGCATGAAATTAAAATAATAATTTATAATACTATAAAGTGTGGGATGAGTTAGTAATTGGAAAGATATGTATGAGAAAGAAAATTAAGGTTGGAAGTAAGTTTATTGGTGATGGTGAATCTTGTTTTGTAATAGGTGAAATTGGTATAAATCACAATGGAAGTATTGATATTGCAAAAAAATTAATTGATATTGCAATTGCTAGTGGTTGTGATGCTGTTAAATTTCAAAAAAGAACAGTTGAGATTGTTTATACTCAGACAGAATTGGAAGCATTCAGAATTAATCCTTTTGGAGAAACAAACGGAGATTTAAAAAGGGCTTTAGAGCTTAGTTATGAAGATTATGTAGAAATTGATAAATACTGTAAGCAAACTGGAATAATTTGGTTTGCTTCATGTTGGGATGAAGAAGCAGTTGATTTTATTGATAGATTTAATCCTCCATGTTACAAAATTGCATCTGCAAGTTTAACTGATGATAACCTGATTAAATATACAAAAGCAAAAGGTAAACCTATTTTGCTTTCAACAGGAATGAGCTGTCAGGAAGAAATTGATCATGCAATAGAAATTCTTGGTGATGATATTGTTTTATATCACTGTACTTCTACTTATCCAACGGAATGTCATGAAATAAATTTAAATGTAATTACAAGATATAGAGAAAAATATAATTTCCCAATCGGATATAGTGGTCATGAAAGAGGTTTAACTCCAACGACATTGGCTGTTGCAATTGGAGCAGCTTCTGTTGAAAGACATATTACTCTTGATAGAACATTATGGGGTAGTGATCAGGCTGCAAGTCTTGAACCTGAGGGTCTATTTAGACTTCTAAGAGATATTCGTCAGGTTTCAAAATGGATGGGTGATGGACAGAAGGTCGTTTATGACAGTGAAATGCCAATTATTAAAAAGTTAAGAAGAGTTAAAAGTTCTGCTAATGTTTGATAATTTAAAAAAAATCAAGTTAATAGCTACTGATTTTGATGGAATTATTACGGATGGATTTGTTTATCTTTCGTCTGAACAAACGGGAGAGATGAAAAAAGTCAGTTTTAAAGATATAATGGGAATGTCGCTGGCATTAAAAAACGATTATAAAATAGCGATAATATCGGGTGAAAAAAACAGTATTATAGATAAAATAGCTGATAAATTTAAACTTGATGATGTTCATCAGGGTATAAAAGATAAGTTGTCAGTGCTATTATCAATTGCTCAAAAATATTCACTTTCTCTTGATCAGATTTGTTTTCTTGGAGATGATATTAATGACATTTCCGCGCTGGAAGAAGTTGGATTTGCCGTAACTATTCCAGATAGTAATTACAAAGTAAAGAATATTCCTAATATATACATTACGAAAGCAAATGGCGGAAATGGTGCATTTAGAGAAATAATAGATTTATTACTGGATTAACTGGAAAGGTTATTGCGATGTTTCAGAAAAATATAACAGCCCTAAAATCAAATAATCCCGATTTAGCTGCCAAATTGGAAAATATTAGTATTGATAAAATTAAAAATATTGAAGTTTTTGAATCCGAAAGCAAGGATTTGTTGATAAGCTATAGGAATGTTATGTTACATAGTGCAATAGACCCTGTTAGAGAAGCTAAGGCTGTATGGAACAGGACAATAACAAGAGATCCAGTCAAAAATGATATTATGATAGTTTTCGGACTTGGTATGGGATATTTATTCAAAAGATCTTTTATTAGTTCCAATTCCAAAATTTTTCTATTTGAGCCTTTCATTGATGTTTTAAGGTTTATTCTTGAATATGTTGATTTTTCATCTGAATTTAGTCAGGATAGGGTTTACATTACTGATAATATTCAGGATATAATTTCAAAAATAGAATCCGTATATCTTTCAGGTGATAAGGTTGAATTTTTATTTTTAAATTCGTATGTATCTCTTGCTAAAAATAGTTTGTCCGAATTGGTTGAAAAGACTTTGAATGTTTGCAGCTCAAAAATAGCAGATCAAAATACGATTTTTACTTCGTGCGCTTACTGGACTAAAAATACAATTTTAAATATGTCTAATTATGCGGATACAAGACCGGCAGGTTTTTATGAAAATTCATTCAGCAAAAAACCCTGCCTGTTAATATCAGCCGGTCCATCATTGAAAAATAATCTTAATAAAATTAAAGAATATAAGGATAAATTCGTTATTATAGCAGTTGCATCTGCATATAGGTTTCTTTTGGAAGCTGGAATAGTTCCTGATTTTTTAGCTTATACTGAACCTATAAATTTTACAAATCAGGTAAAAGGAACAGAAAAAACTCTCGAAAACATTAACATTATTATGGGTACAAGAGCTGATAGTGATATATTTGATTATAAAACTGCGTCAAAGCTCCTTTATTTTACGGATATTGATCCTCTTGCTTTACAGTTGCAAAGTTGCATTAGCGATAATGTTGGCATGTACAAGTCTGGCGGTACTGTATCGATAATAAGTTATTATTTTGCAAAAGTTCTTGGTTGTGATCCTGTTATATGTGCCGGTTTAGATCTGGCTTTTATTGATAACAAAATTTATGCTGATGGAAGAGAGCTTGAATTAACTGCAGATGGTAAAATAAACCCAATTTGCCCTGGTACAGAGAATGTTACGTTTAATAAAAATTTGACTTATGTAAAAGATTGTAAAGGGCAAATGGTAAAAACCAGAGATGATTATGCACTTTTTATAAGACAGTTTGAGGATATTTTAGCTAATGAAGTTAATCCCAGAGTTATAAACATTTCTAATGCAGGTGCGTTTATCAATGGAATGGAATATATGGAATTTGATCAGGTAGTTCAAACTCTTAATCAGGAAGATATAAATATTAATCAAATTTTAACAGATATTAGTCAAAAAACTGGTACTAGTTGGATGAAAGCTTCTAATACTGCTTTGAATGAATTAAGTGTTTTGCAGGAGAAAGTTTTGAGAATTAATAGTAAGTCTAAAATTTTAACGGCTGACTTAAATGATGTTTTCAGTTTTATTGAAGATCAGGAAAGAACAACTGAAGTACTTGCAAGACTCGAGGTTATTAAGAATGAACTCATTTCTCTACGAAATGAAGTTATAAATGATCCTTATATTTCAAACTATATGCAGCCTTATATATGGACTTATAGTCAGTCTTACAAGATTACTTCAATTCCCAAGATGGAAGATATTATTTTTAACATGAAACTTGAATTTGATTTTTTCAAACAGGTTAATGTGGCAACAAATGATATTTTGTTGTGGATAGATCAATCTTTAAAAAAGAATAAATCTGAATTAACAATCATTCGTTCATAAACACTAAAAATCCCCTGATGGGGATTTTTAGTGTTTATGAATCCTCTAATTCTTTGATTGCCAGATTTTGGCATTTCATACAGAGAGGCTTTTGATAATATTTCTTTGAAAAAATCGCAACTCTGTTTGTAATTTTGTCTCTACAAACAGCACATTCAGATATTGCTGTATGTGCATTGACATTATTATTTCGATTTTCTGTTTTTATTAAATGGTCTTCATCTGATTTCCCTTTTAAAATGGGTTTGTCGATAAATTCTCCTTTCTTATCATCAAAACGATACCAGACTTTAGGACTCCTATAAAGATATCTTCCTATTCCAAATTTTACTGCTGCTCTTTTTAGTGCGTCTGATACTGCGGATTTTAAAGGTTCTTTGTCTTCAGTCGATGCTTCTCCTGCATCAGATTTCGTTGTGCCATGTATAGTTAATTTGCAAATAACCTGATTAGAAGAAACGACGTCGTATTCATCCTGCCAGTTTTCACTGCCGATAATTTCGTCCAGTCTGTCAAGGACTGTTCTTGCATCTATATAAGGAAGCGCAAGTGCTTTACCATCTTTGATTGCAGTTGGTTTAAATTTAATTTCCGAAGTGTCGAAAGGTGAAATTAATTTTTCCTTTAATTCTTTTGTAAGTGCCATTTAAGTACCTCATGAATTTTCTATAGTAAACGATAGTAATTTAATTGTCGTAAAAGTGTTAATTTTTACCTTAAATCTATTAGTTTTGACAATATAATTATCATCTATTTTTTATTTAATTTCAAAATAACTATATCAGACTTAAAATAAGTTTGGAGACAGTGTGGTGCTAAAAACATAATTACTTGAAAAGTTTTTATAAGCATTAAGTTAGCTTCTGGTATAATAAAACTATACTATTATTGCCAAATGAACGGAAACTCATTATGAAATGGTTTATAACCAGTATTTTTAGTTTTTTAAAAAATTTTTTCAACAGAATAAAAACATTCAATAATTCAGTTATTCATTATAAATCAGTTGGAAAAGATCTTTGTATTCCATCCAGAGCATTTGTTAACTGGGGTATTTTTCTTGCAAATTCAGGAAATCTTGATAAAGCGGTAGAAAAGTTTGAATCTTCAAGTTATATGTTGCCAAGAAATCCTGATAGTTTTACCAATTGGGGTATAGCTCTTGCTAAAATGGGTAAATTTGAGGAAGCTATCAGTAAATTTATTGAAGCTGTTAAGATTGATTCGAATTTTTCAAAAGCTTATTCGCTATGGGGCGCTGCGCTTGTTGAGCTTGGCAGGGTTACTGAAGCTGAGAAAAAGTATGAAATTGCTTTAAAGTTAAATCCGAGAGATTGTGATACTTACATAAACTGGGGAATTGCGCTCGCAAGGCATGATAGTAAATTTTTGGCAGAAGAAAAATTTAAAAAAGCTCTTTCGATAAATCCAAAATCAAGTCAGGCAACTTTTTTATGGGGTGTAGTTCTGGCTGAACTTGAAAAATATGATGAGGCAATAGAAAAATTTGAACTTGTAACAAAAATGAGTCCGGGTCATGCAGATTCTTGGCATTACTGGTCTGTTGCATTAATGAGGATGAAGCAGTTTGATGATGCATACAATAAAGCAAAGACAGCTCTTAATTTGAATCCGCTAAAAGTTGAAGCTCATATTAATCTTGGGGAAATTTTAACAGGTCTTAATAGAAGTGAAGAAGCCATAGAATGTTTTGAAACAGCTCAAAAAATCAGTGTAAATGTTCCTGAAATATATTTATCATGGGGCATAACTTTACAAAAAGCTGGTGAACATATTGAAGCTATTGAAAAATTGCGTAAAGCTCTCTCAATTCAGAAAGAAAATCCTGAAATTATGTACTATTATGCTTTATCATTAGCTGAAGTAGGTGATTGTGAACAGGCAATAAGTCTTTTAAATGAGGTTTTATTACTTGATTCAAGATATGTAGAAGCTTATGTTAAGCTTGGTTCAATATATAATATTTCCAATGATACAGAAAAAGCGCTTGAAAATTACAAGATAGCTCTCAAATATTCTAGAAAAAACCCCCAAGTCAATAATTTGATCGCTTCAACTTATATGAATATAAATGATTATCAAAATGCGGTTAAATATTTTGTTAATACAATTGAACTACAGCCGGATAATTTAGAAGCACATATTAATCTTGCTGTGTCGCTGAGTGAAATTAATGACAATAAAGAAGCTATCAGAAAAATGCGTAATGCATATAAGTTGGATCCAAATTCAGCAAGGGTTAATTTTATATATGGAATTATACTTTCCAAAGAAGACAACTTTTTAAAAGATGCTCTCGAAAAATTTAATCTGGCAATTCAGGTCGATCCTAATTATATTTCAGCCTATATTGGAAAAGGGGAAATTCTTATCAGGTTAAAAAGATTTCAAGAGGCAATCAATGTCTTAAATGATGTTTTATTAATACAACCGGATATGACAACAGCTTTATTTTTAATTGGAGTTACTTATATAGAAATGGCAGATTTTGAAAAAAATGCAGCTAAATATAATAATGCACTTGAATATTTCAACAATATTCTCGAAAGTGAGCCGAATCATATTGATAGCATTGCAAATTGTGCATATATTAGCGCCAGATCAGGAGATTTTGAAAAATTTGAATGTGATTTCAAAAATTTGGTAGAGAATTATCCTGATGATCGTGCTATTATTTTTCAATATCTTAATAAAAGTTTAGAAAAGCTTAATTATTCAAAGAGCTTGAGTGATATTATAGGTGAGATAGTATAATTTTAGAAGAAGAGATTGTATGAGTATAATTGTTCAAAAATTTGGTGGAACTTCGGTTGCAGATTCTGTAAAAATAAAAAATGTTGCAAATGCTGTTATTAGAGAATACAAAGACGGGCATCATGTTGTAGTAGTCGTTTCTGCTATGGGACATACTACAGATTACCTTGTGAAACTTGCTCAGGAGATTTCTCTTAAACCAAACCATCGTGAAATGGATATGCTTTTATCTACAGGTGAACAGGTTACCATTGCACTTCTTGCTATGGCTATTCAGGAAGCAGGAGTTCCGGCAGTAAGTATGAATGCAGCACAAGTTGGTATTTTTACCGAAAGTGTTCATACCAAAGCAAGAATTGTTGATATAAAAACTGATAAGCTCCATAAAAATTTGAACGAAGGTAAAATTATTGTTGTGGCAGGATTTCAGGGTATTACAAAAGACGGTGAAATAACAACTTTGGGAAGAGGCGGTTCTGATACATCGGCTGTTGCTCTTGCAGCTGCTTTGAAAGCAGATAGGTGCGATATTTATACCGATGTGGATGGGGTTTATACAACTGACCCAAGAATTGTTCCAAGAGCAAGAAAATTAAATGAAATTTCATATATGGAAATGCTTGAGCTTGCAAGAGTAGGTGCTAATGTCCTCCATCCGAGGTCAGTTGAGACAGCAAAACAATTTAACGTGCCTATGAGAGTTAGAAGCAGTTTTAAACATGATGATTTAGGAACTTTAGTAATAGGAGTTGATTCTATGGAAATATATAGACCCGTAAGCGGAGTAGCAGCAGATTTAACACAGGTAAGAGTTGCGATACTTAAAGTGCCTGATGCGCCCGGTACTGCGGCAAAAGTTTTTACCACAATGGCAAATCACAGTATAAGCGTTGATATGATTATTCAGTCTTATGCAAAAGAAGATAATACTAATGATATTGCATTTACTGTTTCTGAATCCGACTTTGACCAAACTCTTAAAATACTTGAACAGGTTAGGAAGGATATTAATGCAAGTGAAATTCAGATTGATAAAGATATTGCCAAAATCAGTATTGTCGGAGCAGGAATGATTGATCGTCCCGGTATTGCTGCTGATATGTTCTCATCTCTGGCAGATAGCGGAATTAATATCAAGATGATTTCAACCAGTGAAATAAAAATCAGCTGTCTTGTAAAAAAAGAAGATGCTCACAATGCAGTAAAAGCTATTCATACCAAGTTTAATCTTGATGAAAAAACAGAAACTCAAGTTGCTGTTTAAAATTAAAAGAAACAAAAAAGAGATGTATCGAAGTTGAAATAAATATACCGGTTATTTGTTAAGTCGGTTGATAAAAAACTTTTCATCAAACGAGGCTGATAAAATTATTTTTAAGTCAGTCTCGTTTGAAATGCTGTAAAAATAAATGCTAAAATTTATTGATTAAAAAATAAGAGGAGTATTTTTGTGGATAGAAAACAGCCTTTAAAACAAAGATGGTTAGTATTTTTAAGTGTAGTCATGGATCCTTGGATAGCAGTACTGTCTGTTATCACTGCTATAATCATTTGTATGAATGCATATAATAATGATAAACAGGTTATTACAGTAATTTTGTCGTTATTAACAGTATTCTCTTCAGGTATAATAGGTGCAAGATTAATTAAAATTTGGACTGATACTTTAGATAAAGGTCTTTTGGCGGCAAGAGGTAAAACAACAATCAGGGACCTTGTATTGCTTATAGAAAATATCGGTGTAATAAAAAAAAGAATACAGATATATATTGCAAGACAAAATGAAGAACAAAGCAAAAAAGCAACGATAATAAGCTTTGAAGAATTAATAGAAAAATGTAATATTCTTGAAAGAGAAGTTATTAATTCAATTGAAAGCTGGTCAGATATTATTCCTGATGCTGATATTTCGGTCAAACTTGAAGATATTAGTTTAACTACAAAATATATCAATAAAGAAAGATTTCAAAAGGAAAGGCTTAAGGAAGAACTTGAAATAATAAAAGCAAGACCAGACAAAGAAAAAGAGGAATTAAGAAATATAATTATAGAAAAAGCTAAAAAAATTATAAATTTGGAAAAGGAAATAGATAGAAAAGTTGAAGCTATCAATTCTTCAACACTTGGAGGGATAAATATTTATACTCTTTCCAAACTGTCTTGTATTGATAAATTTAGTCCAGATACTCCTTAATTCAGGGCTAAGAGTCGCCAAAAGTCAACAAAAATGTCATCCTGAGGAACACATTCGACTCGCTTCGCTCGCTCAGTGTAAACTCCGTGACGTGAGGATCTTACCAACATTCAAGGGTATAATATACTCAAAAACCAGTATTTAGGTTACTAGTAATCCTTAAAACTGTTTAGATTACCACGCTCCCATTGGTCGCTCGTAATGACAATAAAAGGGGTTTAACCAACTTACCTTTACCCTACACCTTATTAAATAAAGTTTTGTAGAATAAGTTGTATAATTTTTGTTTATAAAACTTAATACTATATATTAAATATAGCAATTTTATATCCTCAGTGGTTTTTATATAAGTAAGAATCAATTAATTTGAAAATAATAATGAATAGAGAGATGAGGAGAAGTTTTTATGGGCGTTAATTTTGGTATGGGGCCAAATAATAATACAGATAGTATTCAAAAAAATAAATATGAAAAAACAGAAAAACAATCAGCATATAATGGTAGGCTTAGTCTGTTTGAAGCAATGAAAAATAAAACCGACAAAGATGGCAAGCCTTATTTAAAAGACAATACAGTTAGCTTATTTGAAATCAAAGACTTTTTAGCTCAACACGGAGACGAATATGCAGAACAAGTTGAACAAGCTACAGGCTTAAATAAAGATACATTGGGCAAAATTTCAAAAGAACCTTATAACAATAAAGATAAAGCATTGGGATACTTTAATTTCTTTAGTTAAAAATTGTGATGTTACAGTTAATTCAGAAACATCGTTTGTCACCAAGACAGACAAACCATTTAAAAGCAAAAATTATTTGATTTTTGCTTTTTTAAATTTTGTCTCAGCTTCATTGATATTATTTATCCCATTTATAAGCGCATCTGAGTTAAAAGATATGCTGTTTATACCCTGTTCTACCAGAAACTGTGCAAATTCAGGATAATCACTCGGAGCCTGACCACAAAGACCTATTTTTGTATGTGTTTCATTGGCTTTTTTTATTGCCATTGTTATTAATTTTTTAGCAGCATCATCATTTTCATTAAATAAACTGCTAACTATTTCTGAATCCCTGTCTATACCAAGAGTTAATTGAGTTAAATCATTCGAGCCAATAGAAAACCCGTCAAAATATTTTGCAAATTCGTCTGCAAGGATTACATTGCTGGGTATTTCCACCATCATATACAGCTCAAGGTCATTTTCGCTTCTTTTTAATCCGAATTCTTCCATAGTTTCTATTACTTTTTTTGCTTCTTCAACAGTTCTGCAAAAAGGTATCATCAATTTAACGTTAGTCAATCCCATATCTTCTCTGACTATTTTCATAGCCTTACATTCCAGATTAAAGCCCTCTTTATATCTGGAATTGTAATATCTGGAGGCTCCTCTGAATCCAAGCATCGGATTATCTTCAGGGGGTTCAAATTCTTTGCCGCCGATTAGATTCGCATATTCATTTGTTTTAAAATCACTCATTCTGACTATTACATCATTTGGATAAAATGCAGCAGCAATAGTTGCAACAGCCTGTGATAACTTGTCGACAAAATAATCTTCTTTATTTGTATATCCAAAAGTCATATTTTCTATTTGTTGTTTAGCTTCCTGATCTTTTAACTGATCAAATTTCACCAGTGCCATGGGATGAATTCTTATAGCGTTATTGATTACAAATTCCAGACGCATTAGACCTACACCTCTGTTAGGTAAAAATGAGAGGTTAAATGCTTGATCCGGGTCGCCGAGAATTAGCATTACTTGAGTTTTAGGCATTTTAATATTCTTTGTGTCGACTTCTTTTTCATCCCAATCAAGTTTTTCCTCGTAAATCAGGCCATTTTCTCCTTCAATACAGGAAACGGTTATTTCCTGCCCGTCTTTTATTGTTTCAGTTGCATTGCCTGTACCTACAACTGCAACAACTCCTATTTCTCTTGCTATAATAGCAGCATGGCTTGTTCTACCTCCTTTGTTAGTAACAATAGCGGCGGCTCTTTTCATAATCGGGTCCCAATCGGGATTTGTCATATCTGCAATAAGAATTTCTCCAGGCTGGAGTTTATCTGATTCGGAAGGTGAATTTAAAATTCTTGCTTTGCCTGATGCAATTTTGTTTCCAACGCTTCTTCCTTCGGCAATTACTTTTCCTTTTTCTTTTAATTTATACGTATGAACTTTATAACGCTCTTTCTTAGATGCAAAAACAGTTTCAGGTCTTGCTTGAACAATGAACAATTCGTTTGATATTCCATCTTTTGCCCATTCTATATCCATTGGCCGCTTATAATGTTCTTCAATAGTCATTGACCATTTTGCAAGAGTTTCTATTTCATTATTGCTAAGAATAATCTGTCTTCTTTTGTCTTCAGGTGTATTAATATTAACAGTTGTTACACCTACTTTAGACGGATCAAGTCCTACATCATCAGCATAAACCATAGTCTTGGCTTTAGTACCAATATTTTTTGATATTATTGCCTTTTTATTCTTTTTTAAAGATGGTTTGAAAATATAAAACTCATCAGGGTTAACTGTTCCCTGAACGACATTTTCTCCCAATCCCCAGCTGCCTGTCAGGAAAATCACTTTTTCAAAGCCTGTTTCTGTATCTATAGTAAATCCAACTCCCGCGCAGGCTTTGTCTGAGCGTACCATTTTTTGAATACCCAGTGATAAAGCTACTTTCATGTGTTCAAAGTTATTGTCCTCTCTGTATTTTATTGCCCTGTCTGTAAATAGAGATGCATAACATTTCAAACTTGCGTCTATAAGCTGTTCGCTGCTTTTTATATTTAAAAAAGTTTCCTGTTGGCCGGCAAAACTTGCCGTAGGAAGATCTTCAGCAGTTGCACTACTTCTTACTGCTACCTGTATTGGTTCTTTATATTTTGAAATAAGTTTTGTATACGCATTATTTAATTCATTTTGAAGATTATCGGGTATTCGTGCATTTAGTACAGTTTGTCTTGCTTCTTCTCCAATCTGATGCAAATTTGAGAATTCTTTTTTATCAAGTTTATTCAGTATTTCAGTTAATTTTTCTCTTATATTATTTTCGTCCAGAAAATCCCAGTATGCCTGTGAAGTGGTTGCAAACCCGTCAGGGATATTTATGTCTTTTGATGTCAATTTTTGGAACATTTCACCCAGAGAAGCATTTTTCCCTCCCACCTGCGCAAGATTATTCATAGTTATTTCACTAAAATTCATAATATATTTAGTCATTATTATCTCCTTTTTGTCATTACGAGGAGGAATGAAACGACGACGTGGTAATCTAGTTAACTTTAATAAGCTTAAAGACCACATTGGCAAGATTGCCACGGCTTGCTTGCAAGCCTCGCAATGACACCTAACTTTTTAACTATCACTTATAATTTAGGCATCACATAAATTACTTTACAGCTTAAAAAAGTCCGATGATAAATTCATCGGACTTTT
This sequence comes from Candidatus Gastranaerophilales bacterium, assembly GCA_028689995.1. Taxonomy (GTDB): domain Bacteria; phylum Cyanobacteriota; class Vampirovibrionia; order Gastranaerophilales; family UBA9579; genus JAQVCB01. The sequence continues at coordinate 11,761 of JAQVCB010000031.1, read as the reverse complement.
TTCTAAGATTTTGAAAGATTAGTTTTTTAAAGTAAACTTCTCTATAATTATTTCTTCTTGAATAATTCTCTTAATTTAGTAAAAGGTATTTTTCCACCCCACAAGTCTTTTCTCATAGCACCAGCTATCTTTAAAAAACCATCTTGAGAAGGATATTTAATAAATTCCTGCGTTGCCAGTAAAACTTCCTCTGAAGCAAATAGAATCATGTTATATAATTCCCGTCTTATTTCATGTATTAAATCTTCTATTGTGTTTATATAAGGTCTATGTCTATTTAAGGAGGGTTTTTCTTTTTCAAAATCAAGACTACAAAGTAATAATAAAATTATTACTTTGTAGCGATTTTCTTTATATTCCTGTTTTTGTAAATGAACTTCCTTTTGTCTTTCCCATAATGCATGAAAATAACTACCTAAAATGCCACCTATTCCCAGTAAAGTAACTGAACTCATAATTTCATTTAAAATACTTTTCAAAACTATAATTTACCTTTTATAAACACTAAATCTCAGTTTTAGTAATTATTTAACTTTTAACTGCTTAGTTTTTATAAGAGTATCTATAGCTAAATAAATCAGACATATACCCATTAAAATAGCATATGCGATAGCAAAATATTCAATCATTTTGTTTTCTCCTGATAGTCTTCTTTTAATTGTAAGAGATAAATACTAATTTTTTCACTAATATTCAAAAGTATGTATACAAGAACAATTGTAAGTATTGTACCTATTATCATTAAAATAATCTCAAATAGATTTGTATTAACATTTATAGCTTTAAGAAGTAAACCAATAGTTCCTCCACAAGTAATAATTAGCATATTACTAAAAATAGTTTTATTATTTATAAGCACATTTAATGCTAATTTTATAAAGTTTTCATTCATAAAATTATTTTATCTTATATTTAGATAATTCTGAACAATATAAATAATTCTTAATAAATTATTTTTTAGCGAAAAAGCTGAATATTTTCTCAAGTAGACCTTCTTCTCCGTCACCATTAATTTTACCTTCCAGTTTTTCAAGGCGTTCTTTTATTTGGTCTGTTTTTACGGATAGAGGAGATATATTCAAGTATTCTTTGTAGTTTTGAATGGCAAGATCATAATTTTTTGACTGGTCATAGGATTCTGCAAGTTTTAACAGGGTATCTTTATCTTTTCCATTTGCTTTTAAAATTTCATTACAGATATCGATTACCTGTTTATAGTCTTTTTTGCGCCAGAAGATATCGTTCATCTTTTTTAATGCAGCAATATTTGTATTATCAACCCGGTAAGCTTTCTGATAATATTCTGCCGCAATGTAATCTTCTGAAATATCTTCGTATAATGCAGCTATTTTTATAAGAATATCCATATTATCAGGTGATTTTTCCAATGCCCAGGTAAATTCATCTATTGCAAGCTGTTTTTCACCTTTTAATTCGTGATAAACCCCAAAATTATAGTGTGATGCAAAACTGTCACCTAATACTTCATAAATTTCGCCGGCTTTTTTGTATCCAAAAGGGCTCTTGGGAATGTATTTTTTTATCTCTTTAGTATACTCAAGAGCTTTTTCATTGTCTTTTTTAATTATGTAGTAATCAACCAGAACTCCAATGGCTTCAACATTTTTTGGATCTTTACCAAGCACTAAATTTAATTCATCTAATGCCCTTGAATCCATCTCTTTTGAAATACAGCTTTTTGCAAGGTTTACCCTCATAGATAGGTTGTTCGGTTCCATAGATATAATTTTTTCAAGTAGATTGAATGCTTTTTCGCTAGCTTCTATTTCGATGTAAATATCTGCAAGCTCTTTTAAAATATCTGTATCTTCAGGATAAATTTCATAGGCTTTTTCATAAGCATCTGCAGCAGCTTCAGGATTATCGAGCTGAATATAAGCATTAGCCAGATTTTTGTAAACTTTATAATTTTTGTTGTCATGCTCCAAAATAGCAAGATATTCATCTATCGCTTTTAGATAATTTTCCTGTTTTACAAAAATTTCTGCAATTGAAAGCCTGACATACATAACATCCTGTGGATTATCTGCTTCGGCAAGAGCTTTTTTATAGCAGGATAATGCATGAGATAAGGCACCTTCCTGCTCGTTAACTCTTGCTCTTGTTACATAGCAAAGCAGTTTATCCGTATCTTCATATAGTTCGGCAAGTTGAGTAAGAGCAACGATATTGTTAGGATCGCTTTTTAGTAATTTACTGTAAAACTCTACGGCTTTCTCGTTATTTCCCAAAATCCTGTTAACATGTGCAATTTTTTCGCATATATCATTATCCGAGGTATTTTGTGAATAACATTCATTATATATTGCAAGAGCTTTTTCATATTTATCAGCATTTTCATAAAGTCCTGCCAGCTTGTATTTTAAATCAGGATTTGGCTGAGCTTTTACTACTTTCTCAAAACATTCAACAGCTTTAAGAAATTCCTCATCAAATTCGTAAACCTGTCCAAGTATATAGTTTGCATCAAAATTATTTGAATCAATTTTTATAATTTCTTCGAGTAAAATTTTGGCACGGTTGTAATCATTATTATCCAAATATTTTTTTACCAGTTCTAATCTGGCATTGATGTTATTTGGCTGATTTTCGATAAGTGTTAATAGTTCTTCCATATAAAATTACCTCGCTCCGCCTATATTTTTTATGTTTTCAAGGATACCTTGATTGAAACTTGATATTTTTCTGGCAAACCTCGAAGTTTTGCTGTGAATTCATTGTTTGAGAGTATGGTTATATTATTTAATTATAAATTTAACAAACCTAAATATAGTATATCAAAAATTTATAAATATGAATTATTAGTTAATCAGGAAATAATACTAACTAGTTACATAAAATATCCGTAAAACAGATATATTTATTAATTTATAAATATGAATTATTAGTTAATTAGAAAATAATTCCAAAAAATAATAACTAATTTTATAAAATACCCGTCAAAATAGGTGTATTTATTATTAAGTTATATTAAATCTGATTTTTTTTGATAATTTTGTATTTTTATAAAAAAAACAATGTTTTTTAAACCAATTGAAATTTAAAATCATCAATATGAATTTAATACGACTTTAAAAATATAAAAACAATGATTAAAAGTACTGCTTAACAAACTTAACAATTTAAAATTAATCGTGTATCTATGTCAATTTTTAGCCATTATGGGGTTTAATTATATGTATAGAGATCATGAAGAATATATTGAAAGCTTAAATTTAATGGACTTAACGATTAAGGCAAATTGTAATATTTATAATTATTCATTGCAAAAAAAAGATAATGGCAACGTTTCCTTTAAAAGCAATCTTGGATGTGTTAGCGGTTTTATGAATCTGGCTCAAAATAATGCTGCTTTCAGTACCGGAGTTGTTGATATTGCCGGAATGGTTGCGCCAAGAACAGCTATTGATGCACAAAGAAATGAACATGCAGGTGCGGAAACATTTAGAAGAGAAATTATGGGTACGCTCGTAAATAATGTCGCTCCTGGTATTTTTGCTCTTGGTATTGCCGCAGCAATGAAGCCGTTCATGAAAATGCAGACAACAATCTGGGCAAACAGCGAAACGATGGATTTATTAAAAGAAGCTTGGGATAAATCCGGTGATACCAAAGAATATGTAAAAAATGTCTTAAGTGGTGTTAAAGGTCTTGATGGTGACAAATGGACTGATTTAAAGATGTCTGTTGAAAAACAAGATATATTAATAAATAAAATGACTGATCTCATTAAGATTAATCGTGATACGGTTTCTGAAAAAGGTATTATAGCTCAATTAAAATCTAAAATTAAAACCTATAATGATATCAAAAAGGGACGAAAAGAAGTTGAAGCTTTAATAGGAGAACAAATTAAGGCCAGAAATAATATTAAAATTAGTTTGAATGGTTCGACAAAAGAACCTCTTGAAACTTCTCTTGAGCATCTTGTAAGAGATATGCGTGATATGGGAGAACATATCTTTACGAAAGCAGTTAATAAGGGAATTAATATTGACACTGCCATTAGCAGGCTCAAAAAAGTAAATGTGACAAAATCAGCAGGGACTCTTGGTATATTATGTGTAGTTGATTTTTGCGTACAGTATGTTAACAGAAAAATTACTAATAAAAAAACCGGTAAAAAAGGCTTTGTCGGGTACAAGGATTTTGAAAATGGTGATTGTGAGCTTAAAGACTCCAATAGAAAAAGAAATCTTAATATTGGAAAAGCGCTAGGTGTAGCTGCTCTTGTCGGATTAAATGCAGTATTTATTGGCCGTAAAAATTTAGTAAAAAAACTCGAATTTAAAAATGCATTTGCAAATTTGAATCAAATAAGGCTTCTTTTCTCAGCAGCTGTTGCAGGCAGGATAGTTGCGGCGGATGACAGTAATGAGCTAAGAGAAACAAGTACCAGAGATTTCTTTAGTTACTTTAACTGGCTAGTTCTTGGAGGCATTGTAGCTAAAGGTGTCGCAGGAAAATCAGATTCCACATTACTTAACAATAAAGATGAAGGATATAAAGACAGAAAAGGATTAGACAAAATCTGTCACTGGATACAAGATATTTCTATTAAATCACACAGTGAAGTGCTCGATATTAATAGTGGAAAACTTAATAATGAAGTAAAAGTAAAACTTGGCATATTAAATAAATCTATAGGAGCCGGTCTTGTATATTCAACGATTGTGCTTGGAATTGGTATTCCTATACTCAATATACTTCTAACAAACAAAAAAAGAGATGAAGAGCTGGCTGCATTAAAACTCAATACAGCCCCTGTTTTAGTAAAAAATAAATATACTTACAAAGAAAAATTAAATAATCAGCTTTTTGCAGCTTTTATTAAATAGATTTAACTTGATGCATAATTATTATTGGGATACCATCTAATCATTAGTAAATAACAGGTAATACAGAAAGAGAATTCATGAGTATTTTTGAAATTGGAATGTTGGTATGTTTTGGAGCAAGTTGGCCTTTTGCAGTCGTAAAGACCTATAAAACCAAGAATGTTAAAGGGAAAAGTATTTTATTTTTGATTCTTGTACTCATAGGTTACTTATTTGGAATTTTGCACAAGATTTTTCATAACTATGATATGGTTATTTATTTGTACATGCTTAACGGACTTATGGTACTAGCAGATATAATTCTTTATTTCAGGTACAGAAAAAGATAATTAACTTGAATCTCTAAATAGTTAAAAACCTAATATTACTAAGTTCTTCTATGTGTCATGCTGAATTTATTTCAGGATGGGATAATTCCTATAGATGCTGAAATAAATTCAGCATGACACTTTTTATTATTTTGAACAAAAATTAATTAGAACGAGTTTGGTTAAAGCCTCCAACGCCTTGCCAAACAAGCCGTTTCGGCTTTAGCCAGTACTCCCGCTTCGCACGAGCCTTTTACAGTTATAATTTGATTTTACAGTTTTTAACAAGACAGGCTCTTAGAGTTTGGAGTTAATTAAAAAAAATTCAATGAAGCCAACTCCATGAATTTATAATAATATTTCTTAAATTTATATTGTAATTAGACCCGATTTATGTTACTATTATTGAGTTATACATATGACTTGGCTTTATTTGTTCTTAAAAATTTTGGAGGTTAGATAATAGCGGAATCACAATCCGATTATAGATTTATACTGTAATAATATCGCAATAAATATTTTTTTTAGGCTTTTTTAATCTTGATAGAGGTTAGTAATGAGCAAGAAGGAGGTTAAAGCATAGTAGCTACTTTTTAAATTCATTCATTTATTTAGTTTACACAGTTAGAAAAAGTAATGGAGTTGTATTAATGAAAGCAGCAGAAAAAACCAGACAAAGATTATCCTCATCAGAAACAAGAACCGCAAACGCAAAATATTGTTCCAGGCGTTGGAAAATAAATATTGCTTCACTCGAAGATTATCTTGATTATATGGACGATGATAATCTAAATTATACAAACGAATAAAAAACCGTCTGTTGCTAAAAAATTGAATAATAATTATGCAGGACAGGGTATTTACCCTGTCCTGTCACGTTTTAGATTAAATAATCCTCTTCTAAAACCAGACTAAAGTTTCGGGAATTAAAACTATATTTAACTCCAAGAGGTAAAGTTGCTTTTGTATTTCCGTGACTTACCGGAAAACCGTATCCTACGGGAATTTTTAAATCAGATGTTAATTCATAAACTATATCGAAAGGGCTTAATTTGTTGATTTCTGAATTATCGGATTTAATCACAGATGTAAATTCACCGAATAAAAGTCCTGTAATTTTATCAAAAACACCTGCAAGTTTTAGCTGCATAAGCATTCTGTCAATTTTATAAAGCGGTTCTCCGACATCTTCCAGTAGTAAAATTTTACCTGCAACTTCAGGGAAATAGGGCGTTCCAAGTAAACCGGCAAGAACTGTAAGATTACCAGCAATTAATTCTCCTTCGGTCTGTCCGGGTTTTATGCATTCATATTTAATCGGATTTGGATATTTAAATGGCAATTCAGCATTACCTGTTAAAATATCAAAGAAATTCTTTTCCGTGTATTTATTAACTTTATTAACTCCAAAATCAGACAAAAATAAAGGACCATGAAAAGTTATTAAATTTGATTTGTTTAAAATATTGGTAAGCAAGGCGGTAATATCGCTGTAGCCTAAAAATATCTTTGGATTAGCTTTAATTTTTTCATAATTAATAGCTGAAAGTAGTCTATACGCGCCATAACCGCCTCTAGAACATAAAATAGCATTTATAGAATCATCTTCAAAAAAATTTATCAGATCAGACAGTCTGTCTTTGTCGGAACCCGCCAAATAGGCCTTCTTATTTGTGGCATGAGGAGCAATTTTGACCTTATATCCTTTATTTTCAAAATATTGAATGGCTGGCTGAAATAATTTATCTTCTTTCACAGCACCTGAAGGAGAAATAATTCCTATAGTATCTCCTTGCTTTAACTTATTTGGTTTTATTAATTTATTTTGAATCATGAATGCTCTTTATGATGCTTCCTAACAAGGGGTTGCAACCCCTTGTTAATAATCGATATTATGATAGAGTTATTTTATCATAATAAAAGGGGTAGATTCGTATTATAATATTGTTAAAAAGAGGAATTTAAAAGTTGGGTAGTTCATATATACCTTTATACAGAAAATATAGACCACAGCAATTCAAGGATTTAGTCGGACAGGAAGCAATTTCCAGAACTTTGTCCAATGCGATTGAACTGAACAAGGTTGCTCATGCTTATCTTTTTACCGGACCAAGGGGAACCGGAAAAACTTCAACTGCAAGAATTTTTGCAAAATCATTAAACTGTCAGGAAGGGCCAACACTTGAACCGTGTGGTGTTTGTCCAAGTTGTATCGATATTGCAAGCGGTAATGCCATAGATGTAATTGAAATAGATGCTGCCAGCAACAGAAAAGTTGAAGATGCAAGAAATCTTCTTGAAAAAGTCCAGTTTGTACCTGTTGCAGGAAAATATAAGGTCTATATCATAGATGAAGTTCATATGCTGACGACAGAGGCTTTTAATACTCTATTGAAGACTCTTGAAGAACCTCCTGCCAATCTTGTATTTATTCTGGCAACAACAGAAGCCCATAAAGTTCTGAATACAATTATCAGCAGATGCCAGAGATTTGATTTCAGAAGAATCAAACAGGATCTCATTGTAGAAAGAATAAAATATATTTGCAGCATTGAAAAACTACATATAGATGACAGCGCAATGAATTTAATTGCAAGAAGAGCTTCAGGAGGAATGAGAGACGCTCTTAGCCTGCTGGATCAGGTCAGTATTTTAGCTACTCTGAATGAAAAAGTTACAGATAAAGATATTCTTAATCTTTTGGGAAGCCTTCAGGAAGATACTCTTCTTAAACTTGTTGAATCTATTGCAGATAAAGATACAACAGGACTACTAAGTATACTTAATGAAATAGTACAGCTTGGCAATGAACCTGTGCAGATTATCCGCGAATTAATGAATTATTTTAGAAATCTTATGCTCGTCAAAACATCGGAAAATATAGATGAAATAAAGACTTTAATTGATGTATCAGAGCAATTTTATGAAGGATTAAAAAAACAGTCTGAAAAATTTGATGCGGCAGAAATTCCACAGATAATAGAAAAACTTTCTGAACATGAAAAAACTTTAAAAACCGCATCTCAGCAAAGTTTATGGTTAGAAGTAGCATTAATCAGCATTTGTCACAGGCAGGATATTAAAGTTATAAAAGATCTTGAAGCAAGAATTTCCAAGCTGGAAGAAGCAGTTTCAGGTGGAAACATTCAAGTCAGCATTCCAAAAGTTAATTATCCTGTTGAAATGCCAAAACAGGAAACTGTAAAAGTTCAGAGTGTAGCTGTAATTAAAGAATCATTTTCTTCAACAACAGATATCATAAGCAAAGTTCAAAAAGAAATAGTTTCACAGGGTGTAAAATTAGAAAATCAGGAAATTAATACTGTTTCATCGAGTTTTAACAGTGAAGATCTTTCTTCAAACTGGTCAAAGTTACTAGGTAATATTGACAGTATTCCTACAAGATCGCTTTTCTCTGATATTGCAAAGCCAATTGAAATAAGTTCGGAAAAAATTATTTTAGCTTTTGCAAATGATATGTATCTCAAGTTAGCACAAGGCAAGACTAAAATAGCCCCGTTTGAAAAGGCTGCACAAAAACTCTTCGGAACAACTCCTAATATAGTTTTTAGGCAGGGAAAATTGGAAGAAACAAAAAATGTTACATCCAAAAAACATTCTGTACCTGCTGCTGATGTTATTCAACCTATAAAAAAAGAAAATTTTGAACAAATTTCACAGGATTTTGAAGAAATTCCTAAAAAGCAGGTATCGAAAGTAGTTATTGCAGAAACACCGCAGTCATCAATTGATGAAGATATAATTGAAGAAATTAAAATTAGCGAAAAAAGTATTCAGGAAATCAGTCTTCCCGAAAATGCAAAAATGATTAAAGACCTGTTTCAGGGCAAAGTTATTGAGTAAATATTTTTATATCAATAAAATTAAATAACGATTTATTATTCAAATTGGTATAACCTTAAAAATTCAAATATTATCCTGTAAATTTTATAAATTAGTAAGCTGATTATAGCTATAACTTAGGTTGGTTGTGTTATTTCCAAATTAGCACTTACATCATAAAATGTTAGCAATAGGGAGAGAATGAGTTGGTAAAATCACCGCGAAAACACTTGATTTTCGTTTGAAGATTATACTCACATCCACTCCGCACACCTGTGTTGCATTCAATCAGGTTTGTTTACAGCCAGGTATCTAGGAGGAGACGTAATGATAACACAATTAAGTTTTAAAGCACCGCATGTAGAGTTGAAAAATTTAAGAAATTTATGGTTTCATTTAACAGGATTATCCTGTAATTTAAAATGTAAACACTGTTATTTAGGTTGTTTTCCTAATAATAAAACCAGAAATTTTCTTACCATGGACAAAATTAAAGTCGCACTTGAAGAATCCAAAAAATATAAAATTGAAGAAATTTATCTTACCGGAGGTGAACCGTTATTACACCCTGATATAAACAATATTATAAGACTTACTCTAAAGCATACAAACGTTACAATACTGACTAATGCAACTTTGATAAATGATAAAAAGGCAAGATTTTTAAGACATATAGAGCAGGATTTTAACAATGAACTGATTTTTAGAGTAAGCCTCGATCATTATAGTGAAGAAAAATGCGATGAAATTAGAGGCAAAGGATCATTTAAAAAGATTTTAAGCGGCATTGATAACTTGATACGTTATGGCTTTAATCCAATTATATCAGCTGTTAATATTTGGGAAGAAAGTGAAGATAGTCTTAAAGAAGGATTTTTTGATCTTTTAAAGAAAAAGGGATTTGAACCCGATGAGATAAATTTAAAAATAATCCTTCCTTTGAAAATAGGTGAATATTCAAAAAATATTCAAAGTTATGAAGAAAATGAATATGTCTCAGACAGTAATATAAAAAATCCTGATAGACTTGATTGCGCTAATACAAGAGTTGTTACAGATAACGGTATTTATGCATGTCCTGCACTTGTAAATGATCCAAGAGGTAAAGTAGGCAGTTCTCTTTTAAACTCATCAGAGAAATTTTTTCTGGAGCCAAATGCCTGCTACACTTGTCAATTTAATAAAACAGGACTTTTTAACAATAATTGGTCAAATGGTGAATAAATTTTTCAATATTATTGACCTATATATAAATCTATTGAAAGTTTAGAGATAAGTTTATTTGGATTGTTCTGTTTAGGTTCAATACTCAGATTTTTAATTTCAGCAAGATAATTCCAGGTTGAAACTCTTTGTAAAAGATTTTGCAAAGAAATATAAGAGCAATCAAGTGACATACTGACATTTATTGTGCCTGTAGAGGATACATCTGTAGATTGTTGCGAGGTTGATGTTATTACTACTGCGACCGCATCATTAGAACTTGGTTGAGGTTGATTTTGTTGGGGTTGAGTACTTTGAGATGAAGTGCTGGGAGTTAAGGAAATTTCTGTAATTTTATTTCCTGTATCACTAATTATTTTTAATAACTGATAAACAAGTTCCATTCCTGCGCTTTCAAAATCAGTTCCGGTATAAGGAGATTTATAAATAACTATAGGCACTTTTTTTTGTTTGGGTTCAGACTTTTGAGGAACAATAATTGCTGCGTTTTTCTTTTCCATATCTATAACTTGTTTTGATAATTCGTTTATTAGTTTTTGATTTTCTGTTAATTGGCTTATTACAGGAGGTATTATGTAACCAAATCCATAACCTAATATAAGTAATATTACCAGTATTAAAATTTTTGTATCTTTTGTGAATAATTCTTTCATTATTTATACCTTGTTTCTTAAATATTTAAGGTCCGGCCAGTTGGTCCATAGGTCCGGCTGGTTGGTCCATAGGTTGGGGGTTTGGTGATGGACTTGAAGGGGTGTTAGATGATGAACTTGAAACAGTTGCATTTAAAGAATTTCCAAATGAAAATTCATAGTATTTTTGTTGATTTATACTGGGGAGATTGGGTAAGCTGGGAAGGGAGCTTAAATTTGGCATTGAATTTGGCGTTGGTTCCTCATTTTTTGAAATAATTGAAACAGGATTATTACTTCCTGTTTCAGAATTCCCTCCAACAACTTTTATGGCTGAAATTTTTAAATTCTGGAAATATGCTGATCTTATAAGATTTTGATAGTAAGCTACTATATCATCAACAGAATAAGACTTTCCATTGATTGATGCGTTTAAATCATCTTTAAGTTCAAATGAATCAATCCATACTTTTTCAGGAATTACAGATCCTAATGCGTTAAAAGATTGTAGGATTTTCCCATTTTTTTCAAAAGTTTTATTAATTATATCGTTAGTATTTATTTGAGGAGTTGGGGTAGTAGTAGAATTCACATTACTTTCCAATTTAGTTTTTTGAGCAGTAAGGTCTGCAGATTTTATTTCTATGCTTGAATTTAGTGCAGCGCAAGCTAAATAAGTACCAACAACAATTAATAGTGAAAAGACTATTAATCCTATCAAAATATTTTGAAAAAGTTTAGGTGTTAAATAAAAAGTAATATTTCCAATTTTAATTTCTTTGCCGGAAACATTTTTGGTTGATTCATTTTTATTTAAGAAATTAAAATTTACAGGAATATCGGATTTATTCCAAAAAGCAGAACCTACTGTCTCAAGGTTAATTACTTTATGTTC
>JAQVCB010000129.1 GCA_028689995.1 Candidatus Gastranaerophilales bacterium | reverse complement strand
CATAGAGTCTGAAACCGGGACAGTATTAATTAATTCCACGCCAAAACGCAGAGTAACCCTCTTTTCATCTGAATCAGTCAAATTGCTCGAATTATATAAAAATGAAGTAGGTATAAGCTCAGGACTTATTTTTAAAGGAGGTGAAACAGGATCTAAATCTCTAAGCTATCAGGCAGTTAACCGTTTTTGGAGAAAATGTTGCCAAAAATCCGGCAAAAATATTACATTGCAGCAGCTCAGAGATTATTATGCCCGTGAACTCATCAAAAAAGGGTTCAATATTGACGTGATCAGCAAGATACTTGGTCATAAAAAAATTCAGACAACTGTTAAATATTTTCAATAATTTACAGAGGCTAAGTGAGATTATGATACTGGAATTTAAAGTAGATGAAAATGTTGTAGAGGCGGCATGGCTTAAGACTTTGTATGATCTGATAGAAGAATTAAACTGTAGATGCAACACTTATGTCGAAGAAACTTATAACAAGTCATACAAAAACTTTATTAGAACAAGAGTAGTAGAAGTTTACGGTTCTAACACAATGGTAAGCTGGTTAAAATTGAGAATGGAACGGTATAATCACTTTGTGGATTCGTTTAATTCCAAGCCTGAAGTTATAATAATTTCAGATAAAGAGAATGATTAATTTCTCTTCCGCTTTGTAAAAACCATTCTAGCTTTAGCCTTATTACATCAACATTATAGTTGTTAATGACCTGAATCCTAAAAACTATACCATTTGAAAATTAGTTTCTCCTAAGTAGAATAAAACAATAGGAGAAAATCCATCTGCTAATACAACTTTTGGTTTTAATTTGAATGTATTTCTTAATATCCCTAAACCCTATAAGGCTAGTTCATTAAGGGATGGACTTTCTTTATGCCACAAAGCAAATCCTATTGGTATTCTATAATTCTCTGTTTCCCACAAGAATAGTAATATCTTGTATCCTGATTCATTCCCATTAGTTTTAAGATTTTTCATCTTTCTTGCAAAATGTTTTCTCGGAAGAAAGATGACTAAATCTCTGTTACCATCATAAATATATTGGTATATTGCTTCGTGACTTATTGATAATCCTAGATCTATTTTAATTCTTCCTGCTATTAACTCTGGAGTCCAGTAATTTTTAAGTTTATCTATCACATATTTCCTCATTCTTTCATCCTGTATTCTTTGTCTCTTATGGGAATTTACCCAATTCCTTTTAATATTCTGATGTGATTGACTACTAAGATAATTCCCTCTGAAAAATACTGATGACGATCTCTTTAATTCCCTTGTAATTGTTGATCGATTTCTACCCAGAATCCTGGCTATTTCAGCAGGCTTTTTACCTTTTGAATTAAGAACTGAGATTTTATCTCGTTCTTTTTCTGTTAAATGAACATACTTCTTTTGCAACACTTTTACCTCCTTTGTCAATCCATTCTATACGATTGTTACGGTATATGTGTTGCAGTTAAAAATTGAACTCAAGTTCCTAAAATATGTAACAAAATATAACAATAAACGTTTAAATATATAATATTTTTTAAAGTTTTTTATATTTAAGCACGATTAAATAATAGGTGATGATTATCACTAAATATATATTAACGAATATTAATTAGGGATATATAACTAAAGGAGACACAAAAAATGACAGAAAAAGTTCCATTTATTAAGTTTATACAAATGAAGAATACCTTGAGATCTAATGAAATTAATTCTGATATTACAGACAAAAAAGGTAATTATAATAAAGAAAAGTCAGGATTATTTGATAATATATTTACAACTAATTTTTTAGGTGAAGAAGGTGGCTCATTAGAAGTATCTACAACTATAGCTTCAGGCGAAGAAGGCGGAGCAGATCTACCACCAATAACCCAGTCGCTAAATGAAGAAGGTGGCTCATCAGAAGTATCTACAACTATAGCTTCAGGCGAAGAAGGTGGAGCAGATCTACCACCAATAACCCAGTCGCTAAATGAAGAAGGTGGCTCATCAGAAGTATCTACAACTATAGCTTCAGGCGAAGAAGGCGGAGTAGATCTACCACCAATAACCCAGTCGCTAAATGAAGAAGGTGGCTCATCAGAAGTATCTACAACTATAGCTTCAGGCGAAGAAGGCGGAGCAGATCTACCACCAATAACCCAGTCGCTAAATGAAGATGGTGGAATAGATGTAACTAACTACTCAGACTTTAGGCGAAGAAGGTAGCGTCTAAATATCAAAATAAAAAGAACCCTGTATTAACTAATACAGGGTTCTTTTTATTTTCCTTTAATAAGTAATTCTGCAAGACCCTCTGAAATTGGATAGCCTGATTTGTTTTCAAAAAAGGCAAACATGGGTGATGGATTAGCCTCAATAAATACATATTCTCCGGTATGGCTGCACCTAATATCAATTCCCGAAAAATTCAGATTAAGAAGCTTCATTATTTTAAGGCAGTCATCTTTTATATTTTCGGGCAATTCAATCGGTACGATCTTAGCATCACGATCATCTCTGAAATCTATAGTTTTAGCATGTATTTCGGCTGCAAAAATTTTGTCTTTTATTACGTAGACTCTTATATCAACTCCGTCAATAAATTCCTGAAACTGTACAGGGGAGATTTTCAAGGAATTAAGTCTTTCTTCAGTAAAATCTGATGTCTTTAATTTTTCTGTAGATGCTCCACCCCTGACAGGTTTGTATATTAACTGACCATTATTTTCATCAAAAAACGACATTACCTCATCTCGATCATTTGTTATTAAAGATTTTGGGACTCTTATACCATTTTTAGCCATAACATATAGCTGATAAGTCTTTTTTTTGTGCATTTCAATAGCATCCAGAGAATTTACCCAAAGACAATCCATTACTGAAAACAAACTATCTATAGCAGAAATAGTCTCTCTTATGATCATATGTGCTATATACCTTGAATTATAAGTTTTGTCAGCAGGAGTAATATCTATTCCATAATGCCAACGCCAGTATACACTCTTAATATCTTTTAAATTAATTTTCTGACCATCAATTTTTAAACTGCCTTTGATAGTATTATCTGAAGCAACCCAGGTAATAGGAAGCCTTTCTGGAATAGTTCTTGAATCAAAATAGCAGACATTCTCACCTTTTGATTTTAAAAGTTCATATACATGCCGTGAATGGTATTCTTCAGATGATCCAATTACTAATATCATAATGTATTCCTTATTTAATACAAATAATATTTATTATAGATTTTTGTATATATAAGAGCAAACATTTTATTACACTTTATAGCTTTAACCAACTATCAATGTATCAGACAGAGCTTCTTCGCAAAATTCTTCTTCCGGCATGCAGATGTCAAAAACTTTGTTTAAGCGGGTTTGAAACATCATTTGGGCTACGTAAGGCTGTAGACCATACAATCTTATATTTATTTCATTATAAAGAGCAAATTTTTGAAGATTTAAAAGAGCCCCAAGCCCTGTACCATCTATTCTTGGCAAGTTTGAAAGATTTAAAAGTATATTAAGATAGCCCTGATCAATAATCTCATTTATAGTGTTTTTTAATTTTATTACATTATTCTTTAAAAAAATGTCTTTAGGCAGATCGAAAATACAAAAATTACCGATAATTCTGTAAGATAATTCCATTAAATTCACTTCCCTCTATGAAACCAAACTATTAGACGACTTTTTATTCTCTTTGTTTTAGCATTGCTTTTTAAATAATTAAAGAACTCACAATGCCTTAAGGATTTAACAAAAATTTTCAAGTGCTTATTTTTGTTTGTTCCTTATTTTAAAAAAATAAAAAATCACCTCCAATAGGGTCACACCAAAGGGTGTGGATAAAACAATAAACATTTACGTGATCAATTATTAGTATACTAACAGAGGTCTGTTTAATAAACAAATTGTAAATTATTTTTTAGCTGCGGGAATTTTTTTAAAACCGTTTTTTCTTGATTTCAAATAATTACAGACGATTTTTGAGAGATTGTAATTTAGTTTACAATCTCTCAAAAATACTTTTCAGGGATATATGCAAGTATACCCTCATATCAGCTACAATATCGACTGTCAGATGAGTACAAAAAAATAGCTTTTTAAACATTTGTCATCAGTCCTGATGCAGAAAATTCTTGAAGATCACGAGATTTTCATTTTAAAATATCTATATGGCAATTTAAAACCGGAATGGTATACAAAATTAAAGGATTATTAATGACAGAGAAACAGAGGCAGATTTTTAAAAACTATTATAATGACTGCCTGTTGGAAAAAATTGAAAAATATGGTGATCCCAACAAAAATCTTATTATTACCGCTATACTGATCTTGTTTATAGCCGGATTAATAGTGTTATTTCTTGGAAAAAAAGAAATAGGGGGGATTACTGCGGATTATGCTGATTATTATCCTCAATCAACAACTGTTTATATTGATATTGAGCTTAACGATAAAAGCCTTCAGGAAATAAACAGGCAGACAGCACTGGATATTAAAAGTTTGCCTGATCTTTTGAGCAAAGTATTTAATGCAGATTATGAAATCCAGAAACGAAAAGCACTTGATAAATTAATAAATCAAGTGCTTGGTGATGAGTTTAGCTATGGTACATGGAACAGCAAAGGCATTGACAGAAGCCTTATTATTTTCCCTATAAAACGGGAAAGTAAAATCAATCCTCTTTTCAGGCTTTTGCTGGGCAAGAATGAAAAACTGACCGGAAAAACATATCAAGGATTCAGGATCACTACTGCCAGAAATAAAAAAATAGCATATTTAATTAATAGAGAAAGATTATTTGTGGCAGACAGCTATGAAACTCTTGTCTTTATCCTTAATAACTATATATTACAAGATAGGGCAAGCCTTTATGACAGAAAAGATATTGGAAAGGCACTTGCATATATTGATAAAAACAGGACGGGGACAATTTTACTAACAAATTGTCCTTCAAATAATAAATTGTTAAACAACATAAGTAATGATAAATTCTCTTCATTCTCCGGTTCTTTTAATGGGCAAGTTCCTACATCAGCACTGTCTATGATGTTTGACAGGGATTTGTTTTATTTAAATTCATATACTCCATATGACGAGTCAAAAATTGAAGGAAAAAATGTAAAAAAAGCTTTTAAAACTGTTTTTGACAGTGATAAACAAAATTTAAGCCCTGATTTTCTGCCTCAAAATACCATTTCTTACTTTACTGTGAGCGGTTTAAAAAATTATATAAATCTTTATCTTGAATTATCGGATATAAAATCCAAACCTGAATTTGAACAGTTTAAGCAGTTTGTCAAAATGGCTACTATGCTTGATTTTGATAAGGATATAATGGAAATTTTCAGCAAAAATTCAATTTTTGCAACGATAGATTCAGGAAATTTGAAACCCGGATATGCAGTTATCCTGTCTTCAAATTCGAAAACAGGACTGGTTGTTTCAAAATTTGTTAAACTGCTTCAAATTCAGATGTCTATTGAGGAAATTACTAAAATCTCTTATAAAAATCAGGAATTAAATCTGATCTCATCTCCCAAATTGCCTGTTACATTGTGTTACGGCAATATTAATCCAGATTTATATGCAGTTGGAGACAAACTTGCGGTAGAATCAATAATAGATGCGGTAAAAAGCAAAAAATCTTTTTCAAATAAAGATTTATTCAAGGATTTTAAAGAACATGCCGTTTATAATTCAGGAATTACGGCTTTTATTGATATTCAGAGAATTAATAAATTTGCTCCTGACAAAAGAAAATTCCCTGAAAAAAATTATCTTGATAAAATAAAAAATAATATAAGTGCGGCATTTATAACTGCTGATTATAAGGATCATGCATTTATAG
>JAQVCB010000030.1 GCA_028689995.1 Candidatus Gastranaerophilales bacterium | reverse complement strand
GTACAAGTTCACAGCTTTCAAAGTTTGAAAAAGAACTCATTTCATAAAAGGAGTTTATAAAAATGAGCAAAAGAATAATTGCATCTGCCATAATCGGTTTATGTCTTTTAAGTTTAATTATTGGCATTATTAATACTGTTATAACAAAAAGCGAAAGGTCAAACGAAATATCCAAATCCGGAAATTTTAAAAATATATTCTCTTCCGGAAATAAAATTGCTCTTATTTCTCTTCAGGGAACTATTTCATCTGAAATTTCGGGAGATTTTTTAGGGGACAAAAATTCGGCAGAAAACACAAGAAAAGCCCTTGTAAAAGCAATTGAAGATAGCAGTGTAAAAGGTATTCTTCTAAAAATAAACAGCCCCGGCGGGACTGTCGGCATGTCACAGGAAATATACAGTACTATTTTAAGGCTCAGAGAAAAAAAACCTGTTGTTGTGTCAATGTCTGATCTTGCTGCAAGCGGAGGATATTACATTGCTTCTGCCGCAGACAGGATTTATGCCGAACCAGGTTCTCTTGTCGGCAGCATCGGGGTAATTATGAATACCATAAATGCCCAGAATTTGCTTAATAACAAACTTGGTATTCAGTCGACCGTTATAAAAAGCGGAAAATTCAAGGATCTTGCTTCACCATACAGACCTATAACATTCGAAGAAAAAGAACTTCTTCAAAATTTAATAAATAACACATATGATCAGTTCCTGGATGCAATTATTAAAGGTCGAATAGATAGAAAAGATAATTATAAAGTTAAAAAAACCGCATTGACAGTTGAAACACTTAAAAAATATGCAGATGGCAGAGTATTTACAGGACAAATTGCTCAAAAACTTGGTTTTGTTGATAGTGTGGGCGGAATTTATGAAGCTCAAAATGCTGTTTGTGAAATGGCAAAAAGTAAATACAAACTTTCTTCAACTGCTGATTTACCCATTGTTAACTATAACAAACCTTCAGGACTTAGAGAACTTTTTCTCGGGGTTTCAGAGTCAATGACGCCTAAAAAAGACGTTATGATTATTAATTCAATTCCATTTAGCGTAAAATATCCCCATCAACCTTTATTTGTTTGGGAGTAAGATTATGAACGACTTTTTGGATAATATTTATGGCGTTTTATTTTCTCCAAAAGAGACTTTTGATAAATTAATACTGAATTCACCTGTACTTCAAGGATTTATAATCGTTATTTTTATTAGTATTATTGGTCCTTTAACAAATTTTGAATTTTGCGGAAGTTTAAAATGTCTATTTTTACTTGGTTTTAAAATATTTAGTTCAGCATTTGCAGGAGTTATAAGTTGGTTTTTCTTTGCTTCATTCCTTGAAATTCTTGCAAGCGTGTTTAAACAGGCAGGGAAAATTAAGGAATTTCTTACTCTATCAGCTTTTGCTTTAATTCCATGGATTTTTATTGCCCCTGTAGGGCTTTTTAAGTCTGCCGGTATTTTAGGCATCATATTCGGTATATTGCTTGGACTTGGAATATGGCTGTGGGTAACTGCCCTCGTTATTTTGGCAGTTATAAAAACATACAATCTATCTATTGGAAGAACAGTTGTTTTGCTTACTCTCCCATTCTTTGCAGGATTTTTAGCTTTTAATTGGATAATAGGATTCTTTGTCACACTGTTCAATATTTTACGGGTGTAACTAAAGCCTATTCAAACAATCTTACAAACCTACAATTGATAAATCTTCTATTTTATCTGTCTGTACTTGTTCTGTTTGTACCTGTTCTACCTGTACTGGTAAAGTTTTTAATTTACTGACAAGATTAGTAACATTCGGAAAATTGTTCATTATTTCAGCATCAGGAAGAAGTTTTGAAAGTTTGTTTTTCCACCATTCACTTACTTCAAAGCTCGGTGTTACTATGTAAATTTTTTCAGTATTTATTGCCGCTTCTTTTAATAAATCCTTTATAAGAGGTTTTTCATTGTAAGAAGGCGGATTAATAAGCACCCATACCGATGCTTGAGAAAGTCTTTTAAAAGCTCCCCACCAAATTTTTGGATTAACTTCCGCTGTTTCACTGCTAATATCTACAATATCTGGATATGTTGCTCCGGCACATTTTGAGCAACTGCCGACAATAGTTTTAGAGTTGAATTCTGTTTTAACTGACCTGATACCACATTTTGAACAGATATAGGAACAGCATAATCCGCCAAGAGGATATATTTCCCAGTGATTATCAGTTCCATGTATTTGTTTTATATTGGGAAGAGAAAATTCAATATTTGATTTAACCAAATTTTTAACTATATTAGCATCATAACTTGCTGTAATTATTGTTCCGGAATTTTTATAAAGTGAAATAAGTGATAAAAAACCGGACATATCGCTACTAGGTTTATCGAGGTTATTAACAAGTCTTGATAAATCTTCAAACCACTTTGGCTCGGGAGTATATTTTGAATCATTGTACATAATATTATTGAGTGTTATTTTGTGTTTTTTAATTGCGGATGTCTGAATTAAATCAATATCCTGATTATAAAATATAGCAATTTTATCCTGAGATACAGGTAAAGTTTCTTCTGTTACTTCTTCGTATACAGGTAAAGGATTATTTATTGTCTCATCATCAATACTTTCAATAATGCTTTTTGTTAAACCTGAAAATTCTTCCCATAGATCAGGTGGAATATAGTCAGATTCTGCCTGATTCATAAGCTCCAGCCAGCCATCTGTGTCTGACCATCTAACTCCAGACTCATGCATTGAACTTATTTTTATTATTCCCTGTTTAAATAGAGTCCAGTCTCTTTTTTTAAGTGCAACTTCAATACGTTTGATTGCCATAGGTTCCTGTTCAGGAAAAGGTGTCATGGTTTCTCCCCTTTATTTATTATATGTATCTGTGCCGTGGAATGCTCCTGAAAGCATTTGCTGTATTTCTGCAGGTGTATCTGATGCTTGCAGAGCTGCTTCTTTAGTTATTAAACCAGCTTTAAAAAGTCTGTGTAATGAAAGGTTCATTGACATCATACTTGAATGACTTCCTGTTTTAATTAAATCATATATTTGATTAATTTCATCCCTTAAAATATAATCTCTTGCTGCTGGAGTAACAGTTAAAATCTCTGTAGCCGGTACTCTTCCCTTACCTTCTGCTTTTCTTACAAGTTTTTGCGAAACAGTTCCTTTAAGAGTTTCTGCAATCTGTGCTCTTATTGATTCTCTTTCATAAGGCTCAAATGAGTTGATTATTCTATTTATAGTTTGTACGGCATCATTTGTATGCAGGGTGGAAAAAACGAGATGACCTGTTTCAGCTGCTTTAAGTGCATTTATAATTGTTTCCCTGTCTCTCATTTCTCCGATAAGTATAATATCAGGATCCTGCCTTAAAGCATATTTCATTCCGTTCGGGAATGAATCAGTATCTGTTCCAAGCTGTCTTTGAGTAAATACACATTTTTTATTTGTATGCATAAATTCAATAGGATCTTCAATTGTAATAATATGTTTTTGCTGATTTTGATTTATATAATCGAGTAAAGATGCTAATGTTGTCGATTTACCTGATCCTGTCGGTCCTGTAATAAGTATTAATCCGTTATTAAATTTGGTAAATTCTAATAATGAAGGCGGCAGGTATAATTTTTCAATCGGCGGTATTTCAAAAGGAATTACCCTCATTACAAATCCTAAATTTCCAAGATCATGAAGTAAATTTACCCTGAATCTTGATACTTCAGGAATTTCTATTGAAAAATCAATATCATAAGAAGTATCTATTTTTGCCTGTAAATTTTGAGGAACAATATTTTTAATGATTAGTTCCATGTCTTCAATTGTAATAGGAGGAAGCTTTGTTTTTATAATGAGGCCATCTCTCCTGACCATAGGAGGAGTATTAATTCTAATATGGATATCAGAAATCCCCTGAGAAACAGAAATCTTTAAAAATGCCTGTAAATCAAATCTCTGAACATTTACAATTTCATTATTATTTATATCTGATTCAAACATAAGTTATTTTTCTCCAGACTGTTATTTAATATCTATATTTTACTCAATTTGAAGTAATAAGGGAAGCAATAGAAAAGTCTGGGATTTATAAAATTATAATTATTTAGCAGTCTCTATTTAACAAGATTCTCTTTAATCATTAGATAAAGACTTAAATATTACTTGGTTTAATTTAACAGCTTTATGATTTAATTTTTCTGCATTTTTGAACTATATGCAGCTATAATAACTCCAATAGCAATAATAATAAAACAGATTGTTCCTATAATAGTAGCAGTATTCATTTTATATTCTCCAAAATATCTTAAGTATTTCAGTATAATATTTAATTTTTTCTTTTATAACATCTTTATTCATACTTTTATTTTATCTGATTATTTAAAAAATACCAGAACTTAATTAACCAATAAGATCTTCTTTAATCATTAGATAAAGACTTAAATTAAATACTGCATCGTAAAAGGCGTTATGTTTAGAAACTCCAAGAGCAAAACTGCTTACTTCTTCATGGGCTTTATCGGACATTTCCTTTTTTAATTCCTTAAAATTTTTGCTGTGTTTATGTGCAAGCATATACATCAAACTGTTTAAATCAACCGCTCTGTGGCTTAATTTAGCGGCAAGCATAGGCATCTGCCTGTTTATAAACTGCATATCAAAACTGCCGACATTTAACCCTATTGGCAGAGGTTTTTCGTCGGGATGAAAATATTTTTTCAAAAAAATAATTGCTGCTTCATCTGCCGCCACTAAAGGAACCCTGTTTTTCCGGGTTGTAAAATCATATCTGTTTATTTCAATAGCTTCCGGTGAAACAACCAGCTCATCATATCTGATTTCCCTGTAAAAACTCTGATAATCTTCAAGCCCGTTTAGAGAAACAACCATTCCTATCGATAAAATCGAATGTTTATCGGGGTTTAAGCCTGAAGTTTCTATGTCTAAAAATAGTTCATGCATAACAGATCAACCCTTTAAAAAATTATTATTTTCCCAGTTTTTCATAAGAACAGAGATTATTCATAACCTGAAAAGCTATAAAAAATTACTATTAAATATTTAGCTAATAGAGCTTAATCCTGTTCTCGAATGGAAATTATCAGAATTATTATTAAAATTTATTTTATTACATTGTGTCAGGCTGAATTTATTTCAGTATCTAATAAATTGATTAGATCCTGAAACAAGTTCAGGATGACATAGAAAAATATTTTAATAAATAATGGTTTTGAGATATGAGAGTATTTGTTAAGTTCACAGTTATATTATTTATAATCTATTTTACCTGTCAGGTTTGGACTGACAGTGGATTCTGTGCTCCACTTGCAGGCAGTGTTGAAGAAAAAGACTATCTTATGAACAAGGGGAAAACAGGTTCCGTTGTTGACCTATCAACGGGAAAACCTGTTTCCAATGCTCAAATTGGCATTCCTTCAAAAGACATATATACAAATTCGGATTCTAACGGCAGATTTAGCCTTAATGCTTCTTTTGACGGTCCTGCAATTCTTTCTGTAAAAGCTGACGGATATAAACCGTTTTCGTTGACGGTTTCCAGCGAACAGTTTGACAAGCCCTTTACACTCGGTATAACAAAGTCGTCCGGTAAAGAAATAGTGATAGACACAAATTTGCATCATCTTGGAGATGATAACTTTTCTGATGAATCTGCAAATGCAGGTAATTTTAGATTAAAATCAAACGGTCCGGCTTTTTCAAAAAAATTTTTTGCCGGCAATGCTCCTCAGGGATATATTTTAAAAATAGGATCTATTATAGGAATTGATACAGCTCTTGCTGGAAGATTGGGACAAAGTCGTACAACCAGTTACAGTTCTCCGACAAAAGTTTATATAAATTCAAAAAAAGTCGGTGAATTAAGGATTAACGGAGATAATCAGCAGATAATTTTATCATCCGGTTATATTATTCCAAATGGTAAAAACAAAATTGTCATTGAAACGGGAAGAAATCTCTTTGCAAGAAATATTGATTTTGATGACATGGAGTTTATGAATCTATCTTTGGAATTAAGATAATTCGAGATTTTTATATATACATTATGGCATGTTATCAGGATCAGTGAGTCTTTTTGCCGTACAGCCTTCACTTGTTGGCCAGGTACTGCTATTTACTTTACAGGGATTAATAGAATCCACATATGTATCTCCTTGAGCTCCTGTTGGAATAATTACATAAGTGCTGTTTCCATCTTTTTGCGTTATCCAGAAACGATAAAAATCTCTTCCCAACATATTTGGTCCTTTTTTGCCATTAATATCTATTAGTATCGATCCACAGGCTTTTACACCATAATAAGTACAGGTTGCATAAGAATAAAACCGCAATAAATTACCATTACTCAATATAGCACTAGGATTAGCCTCGCTAGCAGGCCAGCCTGCACTTCCACCTTTATAAAGTTTATAATCTGTTGGACCAAATATATTTGTTGCTGTATCAGTTTTAATGCAAGACATCACACTGCAAAAATCATTTCTAAATAAAGTCATATCAGTATTAGCTGCAGCAGTTCCAACTTTAACTTCTCCACCATTATTAACCTGAATCATCTTTATGGCATCAGAAAGATCCGAATAAGCTTTTTTAACCCCAACATTATATTCAGCTTCATTGGTATTATTAATTATTCCGGGAATGACTATAGAGCTAATTACACCGATTATTAGCAGTGTTATCAACACTTCTGCCAGAGTAAAACCTTTTTTAAATTCACGCACCATATTCTTCTCATATCTATTGAACTAATAAATTAATTTTATCAGAATTTTTCTGTTGTTTGAAATATATTTTATAAAATTAAAATATACGATATATTTATTGGTGTAGCAATGAAGGTAAATAAAAATTTTTAAGAAATTATCAAACATTACTTCAAAAGAGTCTTTTTGGGCATGGGTTCTTATTTTTCCTGCTCTTCTTGGAACGTTCATATTTATAATTGTTCCTGTTTTGGGTTCTTTCGGTATAAGTCTGATGAAGTGGAATCTCATTTCAAGCCCAAAATTTGTCGGATTTAACAACTATATAGAACTTTTCAAAGATCAGACCTTTTACGATGTGCTTTTAAACACCTTTTATTATGCTTCAGTTACAACAATTTTTGGAATTATTCTTCCTTTAATTCTTGCCGTTGCTCTTGACAGGAAAATTAAAGGAGCTGCTTTTTATAAAAGTGCCTATTTTATACCCTTTATAACTCCCATGATTGTTGTTGCTATCGTATGGGCATGGATATTTGATCCAAATTACGGTATCCTGAACTGGATTTTTGGACTTGGGTCTAACGTAACGTGGATCTATGACAAAAACCTTGCCATGATATCCATAATCATAGTAAGTATATGGAAAAACCTCGGTTATAATATGGTTATATTTCTTGCAGGGCTTCAGGCTATACCTGAAACTCTTAATGAAGCTTCTGAAATAGACGGGGCTGTGGGTATTAAAAAGTTTTTTCTGGTAACCATGCCTCTTTTAAGTCCTACAATATTTTTTGTTTCTATAATGACAGTAATTTCATCGTTTCAGGTGTTTGACCTTGTTTTTCTAATGACAGACGGTGGACCTGAAAATTCAACAATGGTAATAGTATACTGGCTTTATAAAAATGCGTTTGAATACTTCAAAATGGGCAAAGCTTCAGCTATAGCTTATGTTTTATTCTTGATAATTCTGGGATTAACCCTTATTCAGTGGAAAACAAGAAAAAGATGGGTTTTAAACGAGTAATAAAGTAAACAGATACAAACTGATAAATAATTTGATTATATTTTTAAAATCGAACACTTTATCTACACCCTTGTCATTGCGAGGATTTCGAAGAAATCCGTGGCAATCTATCCAATTTTAGCTTATTAACTTCAGACTTAATTACCAAGATCCTTCGACTTCACTTCGTTTCGCTCAGGATGACAATTCAGGGATTTTCGTTTTTATCAATCATAATTTGACCACTAATAGCAATTTTATCTTTGTATTTGTTTTTATATATTTACTATTCTATAAATCATAGATTTTATAAGGTAGATAAAATGCTTGATAAAATTCAAATAATCCCGTTAAATCTAAATATTCTTCAAAAGAAAATTGATAAAAAAATAAATATCCCGGATTATCCTGCGGATAAATTTGTCAGATCGGATAAATCTTTATCGTTTAAAGGCAGTTCTTTTGCTTTTGATGTGGTTTCAAAAAATTTTCTCAGAGGAAGCAAACCCGAATTAAGTGATCTTCAGGCATTAAAGGAAATTGGAACTAAAGCGGTAATTGATTTAATAGGTGATAGTCAAACTAATAAAGAAAAAGAAATAGTAAAAAAATTAGGAATGAAATATTTTCATATTCCCCTTAAAGATAATGAAAGTCCAACAAGGGAACAAGTTGACCAGTTTTTTGAAATTGTTAAAAATGAATTAAATTTGCCTATATTTGTTCATTGTAGGGCTGGTAAGGATAGAACAGGCATTATGTCAGCAATTTATTCTATTAAGGTTTTGGAACAAAGCTTTGAAAGAGCTTATGAACAGATGCTTAAACATAAACATGATTTTTATGGCAATTATAAACAGGATAAATTTCTGGAAAATTATTATATAGAAAATTTTTGTAAAACAAGAGAAGAAGAACCATCTTTTATAAGTAAAACAGCAAAGTTACTTAGGGAACGGTATTTAAAAAAATTAAACGATATTTCTTACGGGGGAAATCTCTCTAAATCTGATTTAGATTCACGATATGCATAATTTAGATTTATTTTCAGGTTAAAAATTTTTTTTGCATTTTTGTTCTATTATATATCTGTATTTAATCAGAGGTAATTTATGTTCAGGGTATTTAAGGCGAAATGGATATTACCTGCCAATGACAAGGTAGTAAAAGATGGCCTTTTAGTCCTTGAAAACGGTAAAATAGTTGATATTATTCAAAATATAGACATAAAAAAACAAAGTATCCTCAACAATGCAAGTGAAATTACTGATTATGGAGATGCAGTGATAACTCCGGGATTTATCAATTTACATGCCCATCTGCAATATACAGACCTTAAAAAAAATCAAAAAGAACTAAATTTTCCTGAATGGATAAAGAGTCTGATGCTTCAGTATTTTCTTTGGGGAATGAAAAGAAAAATAAATTCAGTTATAAACGGAGCAAAAGAAGCCTTACTGTCGGGCACAACTTGTATTACCCAGCTTTCAGGGGAATCCGAATTTCTGGAAACATTTAACAAACTGGATTTAAAAACATATATTTTTTTTGAAACATTTGCTAATACTGAAGAATCAAGTGAAATTGAATTTAAAAAGCTGATTCAAAAATATGATCATATAATTCAAAATAAAAATGAGAATGTTTTTGTCGGATTTTCACCCCATTCTGTTTATACCGTCCATCCTTATCTATGGGAAAAAATTGCTGAATTTTCCAGTAAAAATAATATTCTGGTTCATACTCATCTGGCAGAATCAATTGCTGAGATGGAATGGCTTAAAAATGGCCATTCAGAAATTGACAGTTTATATAAATTAATTAGATGGAATCCCATGACTCCATATAAAAAAGGCTTAAATCCTGTTGAATATCTTAAAGAATTTAATATACTTAACGAAAATCTGATTGCTGCACACATGATTCAGCTAGATAAAAGTTTAATGCAGGAAATATTTAGTTATGGCGTCAAACTGGCATATTGCCCAAGGAGTAATATGCTGCTTCATGGCAAAACAATTGATGTTTCAGAGTACAAAGAATATGCAGACTCTATTGGAATTGGAACTGATAGCAAATACAGCAATTATGACCTAAGCATACTGCACGAAGCCAAATTTATAAAATTTAGTTCTGATCTGGATTTATTTCAGCTCTTAAATATGCTAACAATAAATGCAGCTAAAATACTAAAAATTGACGACAGAACAGGCAGCCTAAAAAAAGGCAGGGATGCTGATTTTCTTGTATTCAGGCTAAATGAGAATGAATCATACCTGAACTTGTTTGATAAGGATAAACCTGATGATGTTTATATCAAGGGTAAACATGTTGTTAAAGCTCAAAAATTAGTAACGGATGTTTTTAAATGACTTTAAATCATAAGACAATTGAACATACTCTTGATAATGGCCTTAAAATTTTATTTCAGCCATATCAAAGTTCTTCTTCGGCTACATTTATGGTCTGGTATAAAGTCGGATCACGAAATGAAAAGCAGGGAAAAACAGGTATTTCTCATTTTCTTGAACATATAAGCTTTAAAAATACTGAATTTTTTAACAAGGGACAGATAATAGCTGAAATAACAAGAAATGGCGGCGTTTTTAACGCTTATACGTCGAGAGATTTTACTTCTTACTATGAAACATTTGCCACGGAAAAACTTGAACTTGCGATGATGATTGAATCTCAAAGGATGAATCAGGTTATCTTTGATGAAGATGACAGGGAAAAAGAGGTTGGAGTTATTCTGTCAGAGCTTGAAAAAAGTCTTGATAATCCGTACAACATTCTTGAAATGGAGTTAAGAAACAAGGCTTATCAGCATCATCCCTACAAAAACCCTGTTATTGGACTTGAAAACGACATAGAATTAATTACAACAGATGATTTAAACAGTTTTTACAACAGACATTATGCTCCAAACAATGCATCAATAGTCGTTGTAGGTAATTTTGACCAGAAGCATACTCTGGATTTAATAAAAAAATACTTTGGAAATATCTCTCCCAAAGAAACAAACGACAATATTCCAAAAGAAACACAACAGCTGCACACAAAAAGGATTAACATAAAAAGATCGGGAATTTCTCCTATTATAAAACTTGGTTACCATATTCCACCTGCGTCGAATAAGGATATATTTCCTCTTATTGTACTTGGTGAAATGCTTAATTTAGGTATTAGCAGCAGGACATATCAATCTCTTGTTGAGCCCCAGATAGCTACAGATATAAGTGTTAATGTTGAAACCGCAAAAGACCCTGGATTATTTACCATACTTGCCACTCTTTATCCTAATATCAAACATAAAGAAGCAGAAAATAGAATTTTAGATGAAATTGCTTGTATAACAGACGGAAAACCTCCAACTATAGAGGAACTGGAAAAAACAAAAAGACGTATCAAGTCCAGTTTTGAATTCAACAGAGACGGAACTTATAAGTTGGCATATATGCTTGGTTATTATGAAACAGTTGATAGTTATAAATTTGTCGACAACTATATTAAAAATGTGGAAAGCGTTAATGTTGATGATATTAGAAGAGCAGCAGACAAATATTTAAACTCTTCAAACTGTTCTATAGGGCATTTTATTCCGTCGCACTCTGAAATCAAAAAATCCACACATGTTTATGACTATATTCCTCATGAAACAGTACAACATGTCTATAAAACTCCTCCAATAATAATGGATGAAAAAATTTCATCTGTACCTGTAAAATTTAATAAAAAAACCCTTGATAATGGAATAAAAGTTCTTATAAATGAAAATAAAATAAGTAACACAGTTAAATTATCAGGTACAATTAATGCAGGAAATCTGTATTCTGCTATAGTAAATCCTATGTTACCTGTTATATGTGCAGGAATGCTTAATAGGGGTTCTAAAAAAAGGTCAAAGATTGAAATTGCAAATGAAGTTGAATCAAGAGGCGCATCTGTGGGTATTTCAAATGTTGGTGAAGTGGTAAATTTTTCTCTCTCTTCAACCTCTGAAGACTTCCCTTTTATACTCAAAATACTGTCAGAAATCCTTATAGAACCATCGTTTCCTGAAGATGAACTTGAAAAATTTAAAAAGTTTTCAATAGCAGGTATAAGACAGAAAAGAGACAGTACAGTTTATCTTGCAGGACTTGCTTTCAGTCATTTGGTGTATCCAAAAAATCATATATATTATGCTTTTCCGTTAAGAACACAGGAAAAACAAATAACAGATATTTCTCTTGATGATGTTAAAGAGTTTTATAATAAATTTTATTCACCTAACACAATGATATTAGGTATTTCAGGTAATATAAATTCTGAAGATACTTTTAAACTTATTCAAGACTGTTTTGGAAGTTGGCAAAAGAAAAATATTATTGAACCTGAGATTAGACCTGTAAATCTTCAGAGAAAATATAAAGAAAAAACTGTTTATATAGAAGGTAAAAGTGAATCAGATATTGTTTTTGGGCATTACGGAAATCTTTCAAGAAAGAATCCTGATTATCATAAAGCTGTTGCCATGAACTTTATTCTTGGCGGTGGCGGAGCACTTTCAAGCAGGATAGGGAAAAGAATCAGAGAGGATCTTGGCCTTGTTTATAATATTTCATCATGTTTTACAGCTCTTCTTGTACCCGGATCATGGACTATAAAATACGGTATAGATAAACATTATGCAGACCTTTCAATAGAACTTTTAAAGGAAGAAATAAACAAGTTTATTGGATCTGGCATAACAGAAAGCGAACTTGACCTTACAAAATCATATCTGATGGGCTCTTATCCGTTAAGATTTTCAAACAATTCAGGTATTGCAAGGGCTTTGCTTATAAATGAATTCTATGATCTTGGAGATAATTATATTAACGAATATCCTGACATCATTAATGCGATAACAAAAGAAGACATAGAGGAAATGGCAAGAAAATACCTGCATCCTGAAGTCGCCTCTGTAGTTAAGGCAGGGAATTTTTAAATAATTTACGGCATGTTATCAGGATCTGTTAGTCTTTTTGCAGTACAACCATCACTTGTTCCCCAATCAATACTACCTGCTACACATCCACCGGGAAGACCAGTATATGTATCTCCTTGAGTTCCGAGTGGAAGAATTATGTAAACGCCATTTTCATTTTTGCGTGATACCCAGAAACCATAGAGATCCTTCCCCAGCATATTAGGTCCTTTTGTACCGTTTACATCAACATGTATGTACCCGCATGCATTTACACCATAATTATTAGTACAACTTTCATAAGCAACAAATCTAATTAAAAAACCATTATTAATTGCAGCTGAAGGAGCATTAAGACCAAAAGCACGAGCACTAAAGCTTATACTTCCACCTTTATATCCTTTATAAATTATAGGACCAAATATATTTGCTGTTGTATCAGTTTTAATACATGACATTACACTACAAAAATCGTTTCTTAACAGAGTTGGATCAGCACTAGCTGCACTGGTACCAATATTAACTTCCCCGCCATTTTTAACCTGAATCATCTTTATAGCATCAGAAAGATCCGAATAAGCTTTTTTAACTCCGACGTTGTATTCAGCTTCATTAGTATTGTTAATTATTCCGGGAATAACTATAGAAGCAATTACACCGATTATCAGCAGTGTTATCAAAACTTCTGCCAGAGTAAAACCTTTTTTAATTTCACGCATTATAATATTCTCATATAATTGATAAATCAATTCTATCAGAATATTAATATAATAGGAATAAGCGTGTTTATTACAAATTACACTTTAATATCCAGATTATATCCAGGTTCTCCAGGTAGAACCTTAATTCTTTCTGTTTCTTGCGGTTTTTTATCTGGATTATTATGTGAATAAAATTCATTAAAGTGTTCATTATTATTAGAAGGTTTCTGTGCTTCAGGCTGACGTTCAACTTTTTTACTAATAGCAGTAATCATTTTAGATGGATTTATTTTAATTGAACGATTATCTATTTTCATAAAATCATTTCTCTTTTATAGTTTTAAAAAATCATATACATAATAAAACATTTAACTACAGAAAATTGCTCTTTTACACAAAAAGAATCCTGCTGATCAGCAGGATTCTTTTTAGTTTTTTAATCAAAAGTTATTGTTAAACAACGCTAACTTTTTTTCGGTCTCTTCTGTGTGGTTCAAATTTAACGTTTCCATCAATAAGAGCAAAGAGTGTATCATCTTTTCCAATACCTACATTGTCTCCGGGATGGATTTTAGTTCCGCGCTGGCGCATGATAATATTGCCGGCTTTTACTAATTCACCGCCGAATTTTTTAATGCCAAGACGCTGTGCATTACTGTCACGACCGTTCCTTGTTGAACCCATACCTTTTTTATGTGCCATTAGTATTCACCACCTTATTTTTATTAACTAATTAAATTTTATTCTTCTGTTGTTGTTTCTTCTTGTATTTCGACTGTTTCAACTTTTGGCTCAACTGTCTTTACTGGTTTTTTAACCTTTGTTTCAACAGCTTCGGCAACTAATTTCCCGGGATAATCGATACTTTCTACCATTACTCTTGAGTAATTTTGTCTGTGGCCTTGTTTTTTACGATATCCTTTTTTACATCTCTGTTTGTAAACAAGAACCTTTGCATCTTTGCCATGATTTAAAATTTTAGCCTTTACTGCAGCACCTTCAACGTAAGGCTGACCAACTTGGGTTTGATCTCCTGCTACAATCATTACAACTTTATCAAACACCAGGGATTCATCTACATTAACGTCTAAAAGTTCGACATCAAGGTATCTTCCTTCGGTTACCTGATATTGTTTTCCACCTGTTTCAACTATTGCAAGCATTTTATTTATTCCTTATTTCTTTTACAACTAGAACGAGTTTTAAATTTGTGATCTCCTTCCTCTTTGGAAGGATCTCTTAAATTTAGCATTCTCGCTACTGAGTACCATAAAAATAAAAACGGGCTTACGCTCTTGCATTGCGCTAAATTACCTTCATTTTTATTTTAAACGCTTTATTTTACATGCTTTAATGACGCTAGTAAAGCGTTTTATAAATATAACAGCATGAAAACTACATGTCAATTTCTTTCAAAATAACTGTTTAAAATAGCTATTTTTTATGACCAATTGTCTATTTCATCTGAAACCATAATTTCTTATGCTCATATTATTAATGACAGGAGGAAGGCATGGCAGATTGTTGTTTTAAATTTATAATTTATATCTCAATAGTTATATTAGTCTTTTTAGGATTAAATCCTGAAGCAAAAGCCTTGAAGGAAGGTGACATTTCAAAGCTTGAAAGAGGTGAAGTGATTACAAAATCATTAACTCCATCTCTTAAAGGAAATTTAAAAGGCGCAGAAGCTAAAGTATTAATTCAGTCATCTCCTGAAAAAGTATGGAATATACTTGATAATCAGGAAAAACTTGCTCAAATTATTCCAAAATTGAAAAAAGTTAAAATTCTTGAAAAAACTAATATTTCACAAAAAGTTTATACTGCACTTAAGGTATGTCCCTTTCTACCGTTGTTTAAATATACTCTTTTATTTGATCAGAGCGAAAAATACAAGAGAATTAAATTTAACAGAATTGAAGGATGTTTTAACAAGCTTTATGGCGTTTGGGAACTTGAACCATATAAAGATAAAACGGTATTAACCTACAGGATTTTCTTTGATCTTGGATTTTATGTTCCTCCATTTATTCGCAGCAACAGTCTTAATAAGGATCTTCCTGAAATAATGAACGCTATAAAAAACGAAAGTGAAAGTAATTAACCGCAAAGGAGAGAGAATATGTCAAAAAAATGTGAAGATGTTATGACACGTAATCCTGAATGCTGTATGGCTGAAGATAATGTTGTGGTTGCAGTTGATATTATGCGTGATATGAATTGCGGAAGTGTTCCTGTAATTGAATCTTATGAAACAAAAAAATTGGTTGGTATTATAACTGACCGTGATATTTGTCTTTATGTTGTGGGAAATGAATTAATTCCATCAGATGTCAGTGTAAGAGATTGCATGACCACGGATCCTGTTACATGCCATCTTGGTGACTCTGTTGAATCAGCAATAAAATTAATGGAAGAAAATCAGATAAGACGACTGATTATAGTAAATGACAATAATCAGGTTACAGGTATAATTGCTCAGGCGGATCTGGCAGTAAGAAGTCAAGAAGACCCATTTAAAATCTATGAACTTCTTGAAGAAATCTCTGAACCTGCACCCGTTTAATTGGAAACAATAAATATATAAAAGATATATTTATAAACCTGTATTACTAAAATACAGGTTTATATTAGAATAAATTTTTTGGGAGGTATATTTTTATGAATGAAACTTTAAGAAGTATCCAAAACAGAAGAAGTTGTAGAGAATATTTAACTGCTCAAATTAAAGTTGATGAACTGGAAACAATATTGCAGGCTGGTTTTTATGCACCAAGTGCCCATAATGAACAGTCATGGCATTTTACCGTTATTCAAAATCAGAATACTTTAAATGAATTAAACAATGATTTCAAAGAAGTTGGGAAAAATGTTGATGATAATTTTATAAAACAAGTGGCAAATGATGAAAAATTTCATATATTTTATCATTCACCCACAGTCATTATTGTGTCAGGAGATCAAAAAGCTATATTACCTCAGGTAGACTGCGCAGCAGCAACAGAAAACATGCTTATTGCAGCAGAATCTCTCGGTATTGGTTCTTGCTGGATTGGTCTTGCTTACTGGATATTTAGCAGTGATAAGGCAGCTGATTATAAAAAAGTATTAAATATTCCAGAAGCTTTTATACCATATCATGCCATTACTCTTGGATATAAAAAATCAGAAATGACAAAAGTCCCGGAAAGAAAACTGGATAAAATAAATTACATAAAATAAGTAATTTTACTGTTTACAACAAGACAGGCTCTAAATTATTTATAAATTAACGTTCAAGTATATTCATACATAGAACATAATTTGTATTATTTTCAGACTGGAAATTTTTGGACATTGTTTTGCATAGATTACCGGAAAGGAAAGATAAATAAGTATCCGTTGTATATTTTTTAAATAAATTATCTTTTAAAAGATAATAATAATCATTATATACGTGAGATTCTCCTTTTTTCATCAGTTTAAACAAATTTGATTTTACGTTACAAAGACCACAATTTAGATGTGAATGTGTAACTTGAATGCCACTGTTATCTAAAATATAGAGAGATTCAATAAAACTATGCTTATCAACATAATTTTCCAGTAATAAATCAAATTCCTCGGGAGTTCTGCCTGAAAGAAGGAATGACAGAATTGATAGTGTGTTTTCATAAATTTGATAATTCTTTTTAAGATTTTCAATTCTTTCTATTTTAAAATCTTTATAGAGGCTTTCGATATGAATAATTTTACTTTCAGATTTTTCGATTAAATTGTCATCAATTTCTGCAGGACGGGAAAAATAAAATCCCTGAAGAAGATCAGCCCCATGTTCAAGTGAATAAATAATTTCTTCTTCGGTTTCAACTCCCTCTGCAAGAAGCAGCATTCCTAATTTTTTGGCAATTGATGATATTGCTTTAAAAATAATCTGTTTATTATGATCTTTATCGAAATCTTTTATTATAGATCTGTCAATTTTAATAATATCTGGTTTAATAATTGATATTCTGTCAAAATTTGAATAACCGCTGCCCACGTCATCCATAGCAATTAAAAATCCGTAATTTCTGCAATTAGCAATAAATTCTTTTAATATATCTATGTCACATGGTCTGGATTCGGTTATTTCTATAACAATATTTTGTGGCCTGATGTTATTTTCTTTGCATAAATCTACAAGACTTTCAGGATTTTCAATTTTTTCTTCAATAAGCTTTGCATCAAAATTTATGAATAAATGGAAATTGTTCTGGTTGCTTAAAAGACTGCCAATATTATTAATAGCGGTTTTTCTTGCTATTTTATCAATAATAAAGAGCTCTTCATCAGATTTAAGCATTTTAAACAATTCAAAAGGAGGGATTAAACGGTGACAATGTTTGCATATACCCCTACATAAACTCTCAAATCCCACAAGAGAATGCGTAATACTTGATACAATAGGTTGAAAATGATTTATAATAGTAACTTCATCTAATATTGATTCAGTATTATTAGAGCATTTAGTGCATATTAAGTTTTTTTCAAGGGTAGAAGTATCATTCATATTGTTAATTTTTTTGTTAAATAAAATACTAAAAACACTTATAAATATTAAACAGACAATCTAATGTTGTAAAAATTATAACATTATTACTGAAAATTACTAACGAATTTATTAAAGATCCAAAATTTAGATGAGATTATAATATGTGAAAAAGAATAGGAAAGTTGAGAAAACAGTAGATTTTTGAGATAATTCTGATAATTATTAGATTCTGAAATAAATTCAGGAAGATATTATTCGGGATTGATAATACTTGAGAATTTTTTTGTTTATTTTTTAATATGCGCCTGTAGCTCAGTTGGATAGAGTAGCAGTTTCCGAAACTGTTGGTCGTGCGTTCGAATCGCATCAGGCGTATTCTTTTTATTCATAAATAAAATAATATCTGTATTTTTGCTTTTTGATGACAATATTTTTATAACTCTTGTTTTTATATATATAGAGAATAAAATTCTCTTTAATGTGGCATGCAATTATAAAGGACTATTATTTGGATAGTAATCTATTAAAATTGTATTTTAGTCAAAACATTCCTTCAAAAAATGGTATGCCTGATTCGACTACTAAAGGAACAAGAGCCGAAAATATTGTAGTTTCTTCCTCTGATACAAAGTTACAGAAAGACATTAGAAAGGTTAAGGATACTTTTGAAGCGTTCAAAACTCATACTAATGACATAAAAGTTGAAGTAAACAAATATGATAGTTTTATAACAAAAAACAAAGATCTGACTAAAACAGTTTTTTCATCATTAGGTTTCGTTATACCAATAAGAAGAATATCATCTGTACCTGACAAGCTTGATGATAAGGACTATATTGGAACTACAGGAGCTTTAGCGGTTGCAGGTTTCTTATTGCCCGAAGATTTGAGAGATACAAGGGATGGAGCAAGACAAATTATTCATAAAATTCTGCCTAAATCATTTCAAGAAAAGATAAAAGGACGTTTTCCCAAGTTCTTTGATAATTTTATTAACTATGCTCCAAAATATAGCCATAAGGAATTTCAGACACCATTCTCATTTTTAAGAGGCAGTTTCCTTGAACCACTTGTTAATAAAATGACTAATAAATATGGCTATAACCTGCATGAGTGGGATAAACCTCTTCTTGAAACAAAATTAGGTAAAAGAATAATGAATTTATTAAAAGTTGAAGAAGTTAGCAAAAAATCAGCAGAGAGAACCGTTAAAAAAGTAATAGAATTTGAAGGTAAATATATTGTAGATGATGTGGAAGTAAAAGCTATAAAGCTTGAAGGCTCAGCTATTGGGAAACTAATATGTAGGACTTTGCAGAGAACAACAAAATATGGAACAATAACCTTATCAGCTATTTGTTTACCTTCAATTATTAAT
The DNA here is from genome assembly GCA_028689995.1 of Candidatus Gastranaerophilales bacterium. GTDB lineage: Bacteria > Cyanobacteriota > Vampirovibrionia > Gastranaerophilales > UBA9579 > JAQVCB01. The sequence continues at coordinate 9,024 of JAQVCB010000030.1, read as the reverse complement.
GCGTTTAATAAACCTAAAAACATAAAGAATAAACTTATTAATGGAAGCAAACAAATTTTAAAATCTATTATAAGTGTTGTATTAACTTTGTCAGGAATTGGATTGGTGGGAGCTTTGCTTTCACCATTAGGACCTGCTGGATCAGTTGCAGGAATGGCAATAGGTTCTGTTATTGGTGCTTATGTTTCAACCAAAATCAATATGAACATTAAGTCTAAAAGCTAGTGTTACGAACCTTTGCCAAGTATTTTATCATAATCTTCAATTAATTCTTTTATCAGTGGTTGTTTTGTTGAATCTTTTACTTGATTGATTATTTTAGAAACTTCTTTAATGTTTTCTTTTTCAACACGTTTAGCATAGGATTGAGCATTAAGTTCTAAAACGCTGTCATATCCACGTTCACAAAAAGTTTTTATTTGCTTCATAAAATAGCCTGCATAACTGTGTGAATTATCATCAGCATATTTAGAAACAACATCATAAACAGCCTGAGAAACATATTTAGGAGTGGCTTTAAAAGACAGTGTATCTATATTTAATTGTTTTAGAACTGGCATGTTTTCTTTATTTTGATTCTGTTCTCTCTGAATACCTGTAAAACACGTATATGCTTTACATTGATTTAAAGTAATCATTTTTATTTTTTTCTCTCATTGTTTAGCTCTCTCTATTATATTAAAAAAGAACATAAAAATAATTGCCTTCTTTTGTAAATGTATTGATGTACTCCTCATGAACCGAGGAATAAAAATCTCTGATTATTAAACAAAAACGAATTTATATTTCCCTTGAACGAGTTACTAAAAGCCTCCAGCTCATAGTTACTGAATACCATTTTATATTTGTTGTTAAAATCCCAAATTCATTTTTTAAGTGGTATAATTTAATAATAAAAGTACCTAAATCAATTATTTACTGTTACAATATACATGTTTAAAAATTCGGAGATGAGATGATGAGTCCAAGAGGTGGAGTGAGAAAAGGTGCTGGAAGACCATCTAGAGGTTTACCAACTACAAAAGTTACTGTATATGAAGAAACTAGAAATATATTAAACAAATATGCTAAAGAAGCTGGCGTTCCTGTTGTTGAATTAATGTATAAAATGGTACATCACAAAGATTTTAACGTATTAATAAACTTTATATTAAAGGAGAAGTAATTTTCAATCTATAAAACTAAACAGACTGTCAATTTTGACAGTCTGTTTTTTATGAGAATTATTTTATATTAAACAGGTGTAGTGAAAACAGTTGCAATGGTTTTTACTAACTTGTCAGGACTAAAAGGTTTAAGTAAATAATTCTTGATTCCAAGCTTCATAGCCTGTTTTACATAATCTTCCTGTCCTAAAGCAGTTACCATTATTATTTTTTTTGAAGGATTTTTTTTAAGTATTTCAGTTACTGTTTCAATTCCATTTAAACCAGGCATCGTGATATCGCAGGTTATTAAATCATAATTATTCTTTTCTTCCATTTCAATTCCGGTTTTGCCATTAGGGGCATAATCAACATTTTTAAAACCTACAGATGTCAATGATTTATGGATCATCCTGAATATGATTTCCTGATCATCAATTACTAGAATCTTATAATCGCCACCCATTTAATATTACCTATTTTCCCATTACACATTTTCAGATAATTAAATAAACATAATTCTTTAATAAAAATTTTAACAAACATTAAAAAAAAAGTCACTAAAAATAGTCTTAAAGGTGTATTAAATTTTGAATACAAGGTTTGTAATTATCTGGTATAAAATAAACAGAATGGGCAAAACTGCCCATTCTGTTTAACTTTTCCTTACTAATTTTTTATTTGATTTTTTCATTAAAGCTCTAACCTTTAAAGATAAACCAAATAAATTAATAAATCCTTCTGCATCTTTATGATTATAAAGTTCACCGGTTGTAAAGCTTGCAAGGCTTTCATTATATAAAGAATAAGGTGATGTAACCCCTGCTGAAGCAATACTGCCTTTATATAGTTTTAATTTTACTTTGCCTGTAACTGTCTGATGAACAGAATCAACAAATGCTGATAAAGCTTCTCTTAATGGAGTAAACCATTCTCCGCTGTATACAAGTTCAGCAAATTTAATGCTTATCATTTGTTTATAAGCGAAAGTTTGTTTATCAAGACAGATATGTTCAAGATCTTTTAAAGCAGCGAAAAGAATTGATCCGGCTGGGTTTTCGTAAACTCCTCTTGATTTTAATCCAACAACACGGTTTTCAACCAGATCGGTTATACCGATGCCGTTTTTTCCGCCTATTTCATTGAGAGTACTTATCATTTCAACAGGGCTGTATTTTTTACCGTTTAATTTAACCGGAATACCCTGTTCAAATTCAAGTTCAACGTATGTGGGGGTGTCAGGTGCATCCTCAGGACTGACTGCAATCTGTAAAAGCTTTCTAAGCTGAGGTTCGTTAGCAGGATCTTCAAGATCAAGTCCTTCATGGCTTAGATGCCATAAATTTCTGTCTCTACTGTAATTTTCATCTTTTTTAACGGGAATAGGAAGATTTCTCTTTTCAAGATATTCTACTTCGTCTTCTCTTGACTGAAGATCCCATATTCTCCAAGGAGCAATGATTTCAAGTTCAGGTGCAAGAGCTTTTATTGTAAGTTCAAATCTTACCTGATCATTACCTTTTCCTGTAGCGCCATGGCAAATTGCTGTTGCATTTTCCTGATAAGCAATTTCTACCAGTTTTTTTGCTATCAGAGGCCTTGCCATTGAAGTACCGAGTAAATATTTGCCTTCATATATTGCCTGAGCCTTTAATGTAGGCCATATATAATCAGTAACAAATTCTTCTTCGACATTTAAATTATAATATTTGCTTGCGCCTGTAGAAAGAGCTTTTTCTTCAAGTCCATCTGTTTCTTTTCCTTGTCCGACATCAACACAAACTGCAATTACATCATAATTATAGTTTTCTTTAAGCCATGGAATAATTACAGTTGTATCCAGTCCGCCTGAATAAGCCAAAATAACTTTTTTGTTCATAATAATCTCCTTATTTTTTGTAATTTATACTAATATCATGAAATAAATATAATAAGTATTAATTGTCATTGCGAGGCTGCAAAGCAGCCGTGGCAATCTAACCAATGTTCACATATAGATCTAACCATTCTTTATTTAATTTATTAACTAAATCATTTTTCCTTTTTCTCGACCATTTTTTTATTTGTTTTTCTCTCAAAATAGCTTGCTCAATATCATTATATTCTTCAAAATAAACAAGTTTATTAACGTTATACATTTCTGTAAAACTTTTTGTAATTTTATTTTTATGTTCCCATACTCTTCTTTCAAGATTATTAGTCACTCCTGTATAAAGGGTTGTTTCTTCATAATTTGTCATCATGTATATGTAATAATGTTTATTAGTCATTTATCATATTATCTCGCTGGAGAGATTGCCACGTCAGGGCTTTGCCCTTCCTCGCAATGATAAAATGTTTCTTTTTGATTATACATATAGTGATTTATTGTTTCATATGTGAATCCCTGACTGGAATTTAATGTTTTCATTGCTATTAGATATGCTCTGACAGTATCTATTGAAGTAAAGCAGGGGACTTTATACTGTCCTGCCAGAGATCTAATCTGAAAACCTTTTCTTCCTGTATCTTTGCTGTGTGTAGAGGTATTTATAACTATTGAAATTTCCCCTGATTTCATTTTAGACTGTATAGTTTCTGTTTCTGCTTTATTAATAGTTATTACATTAAGATTATTTTTTTTATAATACTCGGCAGATCCTTCTGTTGCGTAAATACCAAAGCCAAGTTCAGAAAATCCCTTTAAAATTTCTATTGATTCAGCTTTGTTCTTGTCATTTATTGATGCAAGAACATTTCCTGGTTTTGGGAAAGTAAAACCTGCTCCAAGAAACGCTTTTGTAAGTGCTTTTTCATAAATACTGTCTATCCCGAGTACTTCGCCTGTTGACTTCATTTCAGGCCCGAGAGCTACATCAACATCATGAAGTTTCTGGAACGAAAATACTGGAGCTTTCACTGCGACAAGATTTGTACTTGGCAGTAAATCTATTCCACAGCCAATATCTTTTAACTTATCACCCAGTATAACTTTAACAGCTATATCAGTCATGGGAACTTTTGTTATTTTGCTTAAAATCGGGACTGTTCTTGAAGCTCTCGGATTTACTTCTATAACATAAATTTTTTCATCTTTAACTACATACTGTATATTCATGAGACCTATAACCTGTAAAGCCCTTGCTATTTTCCTTGTATGGTTAATAAGAGTATCTATGACTTTTTGAGATAAAGTTTGAGAAGGATATACACAAAAACTATCTCCTGAATGTACGCCTGTGCGTTCAATATGTTCCATAATTCCAGGTATTAATATGTTTTCTCCGTCGGAAATTGCATCTACTTCAACTTCTTTACCCTGAATATATTGATCTACAAGAATAGGGTGTTCTGAAGAAATCAAAGCAGCTTCTTTTACATAATTTTTTAATTCTGATTCTGTATATACAACCTGCATTCCCCTTCCGCCGATAACGTATGAAGGCCTGACAAGAACGGGATAACCTATATTGTTTGCAGCTTTTATTGCTTCATCGATATTTGTGACCGCTGTTCCTTTAGGTTGAGGAATTTGAAGTTCTCTTAAAAGTCTTTCAAAAAGTTTTCTGTCTTCAGCTGCATTTATTGATTCTACTGATGTTCCAAGTATCTGAACACCTCTTTTTAAGAGTTTTGGGGCAAGGTTTATTGCAGTTTGACCGCCAAACTGTACTATTACACCTTTTGGCACTTCTTTTCTGATTACGTTGTACACATCCTCAATATAGAGCGGTTCAAAATAAAGCTTATCAGCGGTATCAAAATCTGTGCTGACAGTTTCAGGATTGTTATTTATTATAATAGATTCATAACCGGCTTTTTGAATACCCCATGCCGCATGGACAGAACAATAGTCAAATTCTATTCCTTGCCCGATTCTTATGGGGCCTGAGCCTATAACTATTATTTTTTCATTTTTACTGATTACATTTTCTTCTTCCTGCTCGTAAGTTGAATAGTAGTATGGTGTTTCTGATGCAAATTCTGCCGCACATGTATCTACCATCTTATAAACAGGGTAAATATTGTGAACTCTTCTTAATATATCGAGTTTTTCAAGAGATCTGCCTGATAAATCCTGAATTTCTATATCAGTAAATCCCATACCTTCGGCTTTTTTGAGTAGTTCAACAGTGAGTCTTTCGCTTTTAAGCCTGTTTTCTACCTGAATGATATTGTTAATTTTGTGTAAAAACCATGGATCAATCTTTGTTATTGAATGAATTTCTTTAACTGAAATTTTCCGTCGGAGTGCTTCAGCAATTATAAAAATCCTGTGATCATCACATATATGGAGCTTTTGTAAAATTTCATCCCTTGAAAAAACTGCCAGTTCTTTTTTTCTTATGCTTGTATCTTTTCCTTCGATTGAAGTAAGAGCTTTTAAGAAAGAACTTTCAAAAGTTCTGTCTATCGCCATTACTTCTCCGGTGGCTTTCATTTGAGTTCCAAGGGTTCTGTTAGCATATGGGAATTTATAAAAAGGCCATTTCGGTATTTTTGTTACTATATAATCAAGTGCCGGTTCAAATGAGGCTTTGGTTTTGCGTGTAACATAATTTGGAATTTCGTGAAGATGCAGACCTATGGCAATTTTGGCTGCAATTTTTGCAATAGGGTATCCTGCGGCTTTTGAGGCAAGAGCAGAAGATCTGCTGACTCTCGGGTTGACTTCAATCACCACATATTCCATATTTTCAGGATTAAGGGCGTATTGAACATTACATCCGCCTTCTATCTTTAAAGCTCTGATAATTTTAAGAGATGATGTCCTTAACATATGATATTCTTCATCTCTTAATGTTTGAGAAGGTGCAACTACAATACTGTCTCCTGTGTGGATTCCAACAGGATCAAAATTTTCCATGTTACAGACAACTATACAGGTATCATTAGAGTCTCTCATTACTTCGTATTCGATCTCTTTCCATCCGGCAACGCTCTGTTCCAGTAATACCTGATGAATTCTGCTATGCATCAGTCCTGTGTGTAGTGTTTCTTTTAGTTCTTTCTTGTTATGGGCGATGCCTCCACCCGTGCCGCCAAGAGTGTAAGCCGGTCTTACAATAACAGGATAGCCGATTGTATTTGCAAATTCCATTCCTTCATCAATATTGTTTACTATTTTGCTTACAGGAATTGGTTCTTCAATATCTTCCATGAGTTTTTTGAATAATTCTCTGTCTTCAGCTTTTTTTATTGTTTCAAGGCTTGTTCCAAGCAATTTGACGTTGTATTTTTCAAGAACGCCTGCTTCCTGAAGTTCAACCGCAAGATTAAGACCAGTCTGTCCGCCAAGAGTCGGGAGTAATCCGCCGGGTCTTTCTTTATTGATAATATATGTCAAAGCTTCAAGAGTTAATGGTTGTATATAGACTATATCAGCAATATTATCATCGGTCATGATAGTTGCAGGGTTACTGTTGACAAGGACTACTTCAATATTCTCTTCTTTTAATGACTTGCAGGCCTGTGTTCCTGCATAGTCAAATTCAGCAGCCTGTCCTATTATTATCGGTCCTGAGCCTATTACCAGAACCTTTTTTATTGAATCATTCTTAGGCATATTGTTCCTCTCTTCATGCTTTACTACAAAGCAAATTAACGTGTATATTTTATGAAATTTAGTTGAACCATAATCAAAATTTAAGAATTATTTGGAACATGGAGAAAAATTGTTTATCCAGTCTTTAAATATGTAGTTGCAGTCTTTTGGTCCAGGTCCTGCTTCCGGGTGAAACTGCACCGCTTCTATTTTAAATTCAGGGCAGTAAAATCCTTCTACTGTTTCATCGTTGACATTCAAGAGTGTAATTTGAGCGTTATCCGGTAAAGAGTCCGGGCATACTGCATAACCATGGTTTTGGGCAGTAATTTGTACTTTATTCGTTCTTAAGTCTATTACAGGATGATTGCTACCTCTGTGGCCAAATTTTAGTTTATAGGTATCTGCTCCGATTGCAAGGGCTAATATCTGAACCCCCAGACATATGCCGTAAATATTAATTTTACCGAGCAATTGTTTTGCGGTTTGAATGACTTCTTTTACATCCTTTGGATCTCCAGGGCCGTTAGAGAATAAAACAGCATCCAGCTTGGAGCTTAACAGGGTTTCAGATGAAACATTCCATGGGAATAGATGCACATCGCATCCTTGAGCTGTCAGGTTTTTTATGATTCCTGTTTTTACCCCCAGATCAATAACGCCTATCTTTAAATCTCCACCTTTAATGATCTCAAAGTCTTTTTGAGATACCTGAGACACAATATTTTGCGGGAATTTATATAATTTAAGCTGTTTCTCAAGGTCAGGTGTTATTTCATCTGTTGTCATGACACAGTTCATGGTGCCCTGATTTCTGATTTTTTTTGTAAGCATCCTTGTGTCAATATCAGAAATTCCGATTATATCTTTTTCTTTCAGGTATTCAGAAAGTTTTTTGGTGCTTTTCCAGTTGCTTTCTTCTTCTGAAAATTCTTTCACCACAAAACCATTTACATGAATAGCTTTTGATTCAATATCTTCTTCATTTATTCCGTAATTTCCGATTAAAGGATATGTCATAACCACAACCTGTCCTGCATAGGAAGGATCGGTAAGGATTTCCTGATATCCTGTCATTCCTGTGTTAAAAACGATCTCTCCAAACACAGTTTTTTCAGCCCCAAAGGATTTTCCTTCAAGTAAAGTTCCATCCTGAAGTAATATATTAGCTTTCATTTTTTATCTCCTGTAAAGCAACTGTCAGTATTTCTATTGCTTTATCAATTTCATCCTGAGTAACGATTAAAGGCGGAACGAATCGGATAATATTTGCTCCTGCCCCTATAAGAAGAAGTCCTTTTTCCATGCATTTGCTGACTATTGGGCTGGCAGTAACAGATAACTCTATTCCCTGCATTAAACCCACGCCTCTCAAATCTTTTATGATCTCAAAGTTTTGTTTCAGCTCTAAAAGCTTTGATGTAAGATAAATTCCGTTTATTTCTATATTTATAAGCAGTTTTTTATTCAATAAATGATTTAATACCGTTTTTCCTGCCGTGCAAGCCAGAGGGTTTCCTCCGAACGTTGAAGCATGATCTCCGGGCTGAAAAGCTTCCGATACTTTTTTGACTGCCAGCATAGCACCTATTGGAAAACCTCCACCGAGACCTTTTGCTACAGAAACTATATCAGGTTTAACATCATACAATTCATACGCAAAAAGTTTTCCTGTTCTTCCTATTCCGCATTGAACCTCGTCAAAAATTAAAACAATATCTTTCTCATTGCAAAGATTTCTGAGATCTTCGAGGAATTCTTTTTTAGCTGGATGAATACCGCCTTCTCCTTGAATTGGTTCAACCAGTATTGCACAGGTTTTGTCTGTTACAAGTTCTTTTACAGAATCTATACTGTTAAATTTAGCGTATTTTATTCCAGGTAAGAGAGGTTCAAGCCCTTTCTGATATTTTTCCTGTCCTGTAGCCGTAACTGCACCGAATGTTCTTCCATGGAAGGAATGCTTCATAGATATAATTTCATAGCACTCTTCATCATGTGTTTTTTTGCCGTATTTTCTTGATAATTTTAATGCTGCTTCAACTGCCTCTGCTCCGCTGTTGCAGAAAAACACACTGTCAAAACAGCTGTTATTTACCAGTATTTCAGCAAGTTCAATCTGAGGCAAATTGTAGTAAAGGTTGGAACAGTGATTGAATTTATGAAGTTGGGCAGTCATGTTATCTATATAGTCTTTATTTCCGTATCCAAGACTGTTTACTGCTATTCCTGCGACAAAATCAAGATACTTTTTACCTTCAGTATCCCAGACATAACATCCTTCCCCTCTATCTATTACAACAGGGTAATAGTTGTAGGTGTTCATCACATATTGTTTGCCTTTTTCTATATATT
>JAQVCB010000128.1 GCA_028689995.1 Candidatus Gastranaerophilales bacterium | reverse complement strand
TAATATTACCTCAAGTTGCAAAAATTGTAGGTACTATTAAAACTTTAAAAAAATATCCCGGTTAATTTTGGATCACAGATGTAACCCTTAATTTTTATATTTTTTTAAAAATGTATATTTCAAATAAACCTGATTTTTTAACATTTATAAGTTTTAAATATTTATTTCCAACTATTATAAAATCGTTTAATGCCTTTGAATACAGCATAAAATACATTGATTTTGATTTAGAAGGAAAATAAGCATAAGGATTCTCGTATAATTGATATTCAATCTCTTTTCTATTAAAAAATGCTATATCCTTATCTTTTACAATAATAAAAAATTGAGACTTATCAAGTTTTTTAACTATATTATTTTTTACATACTTTTCCATTGCTTCAGAAGGTTCAGAATAAGCTGCATAATCCTTAAAAATACCATAGCTGTTATCCCCATTTAGCTTTGTTGTAAGTTTTTCCCCCAGCAATACTTCTATGCAGTGAAGTCTAAGTATATCAAAATATAATGGATTATTTATTTTATTAGATAAATATTTATTTACGGAACGGCCATAAGGCGGCAAAATAACAATACTATTACTTGAAATATTATATTTGTTAAATAAGTTTGCTATTACTTTACCTTTGCCATTTCTGGGTAATCTTTGAGCACTATTAGGAACAGCAAACAGGTAAAATAAATTTATTACTATAAAAAACACGATTAACGTTTTTTTAAGCAATTTATTCTTCATAACAGATAAGCCATAACAGGCAGTAATAATAAAAGTGATAAGTGGTATAATCGTGTACCTTGCAAATATGCCAAATTTTCCTGCAAGAATTAGAATAACCTCAACTCCTATAAAAAATAAGCCTGTCAGAAATGTGAGCGTTATAAAAGCATTTTTATCAATAATACCCTTGATTATCCCGATAAAATAAACAATAATAGGTATTAAAACAAATATAAAGTATATAGGATCAAATATTCGAGTACTAAGTATTTGAAAATAATTAGGTATATTACCTGTCATTGCAATCAAAGCAGATGAGAACATATTTGGAATTAATATAAGGATATGTTCAAAATCAAAGGAACCAGACCACCATGAAATGGTATCAAAAAAGTTTTTTGAATAATTATTGATTTGATGAGGAATAAAAACTGCTAAATAAGGTAAAAAAAGTACAAAGGTGATTAATTGAATATAAACAAAGGATTTAAATTCTTTTTTCTTTAAATATAAGTACAAAATAAAAAACAATGTTTGAAAAAATACAAATATAAAACCAAAAGTATAAGTATATAATAGAGCCAGATTAGATACAGTAAGCCCTATATAATTGTATATCAGCTTTTTTTCTTCACCAATCATTATTTTTAATAAAAACAAAAGTGAAAAAGATATGACAAGAGGCAAAAGCGAGTAAAATTTTACTTCCTGAGAATAATATATTAAAAGTGAATTAAAACTTATAAAAGCTGCTATTAATAATCCTGTCTTTTTTGACAGGAGTTCCTTTCCTATTAAATATCCGACAGGAATATTTAATACACCAAAGATGACAGACAAAAATCTTAGCATAATGTCGTTTTCACCAAAGAATTTCATCCAGAAATGCAATATAAAAAAGTATAAAGGAGCATGAATATCTTCATTAAAGATGGTTTCTAGTATTCCAATTGGAAAAGCCTGCTTTGCAAGATAATAGCAATAAGTTTCATCATCAATAAGAGCAAATTTGTTTAAATTTGTTATTCTTAAATAAAAACCAAGTCCAATAATTAATAATAATAAGACTATATAAAAATATTTACTAATTTTTAAATTTTTCATTTTTACTACTCTTACAACTCATAAATATACGTAGAAATTTAACATTATTTTACCACTTCAGATTTGAATTTTATGCATATTCCATTTTGTCAGGGAATTATACTTTATTTTACTACTCGCCAACTATACTGTGACCTATTGCCAAGACACAAAATTTTAAAAATTAGATAATTATTTTTTTGTTCTTTTTTATATAATCAGAGAGAAATTAAGAAAAGAGAACACAAAAATGAAAATCGTTTTAAACTCTGCTCAACCGCCGTATTTTAATAATTCAATCAGCTTTCAATCTGGCGAATTAAATCACAAATTTGAAAAATATTTAAAAGAAGCAATAACAGATGGTGAAGATGCTCAGGCATTCCTCCGTTGTATTCACAGAGATACAATCACTTTCTCACCTGTGAAAAACTCGGACAAGTTCAAAAAGCTCTTGATGAAGCAACAGTACCTTCGGCAAGACATTATTTAAATAGAATTGTTGAAATCTGGTCTAAATTAGTCAAATAATTAATCCTTTTCAACAATTTTTCCAGCCTTTTTTGATAATAGTCCACCTATTACAGAACCGAGCCCCATTCCTATTAATGAGCCTGTTGCTCCAAATTTTTTATAACCTAAAGCTCCAATTATGCCTATACCTGATGACATAGCACAAACATATGTTCCTGATTTTGCAGAGTTTAAGTTTATTGATTCTTTTGATCCTTATAATTTAACTATTAAAATCAAGAAAAGTCCGTTAGCTGAAGGATTTTATTTATCAGAAACTGGAAGTGGAGCAAACTGGGTTGCATTCCATATTGCAACATTATTAGGATTTCATAAACATTTCATTGATAAAGATTCGCCTGTTTTTAACTTTCTAATTATGGATCAACCAAGTCAAGTTTATTTCCCAAAGTCAGTATATAATGCTGAAAAAGAGATATATGAGTTAAAAAATGATGAAGATATTCAGGCAGTAAAAGAAATGTTTACGATTTTGAATAAGGCTATACAGGATAATAATAACAAATTGCAGATTATTGTTCTCGATCATGCGGGAAAAGATATTTGGGGTGAAATAAAAGACGTTCATGAAGTAGATCATTGGATAGATGGTAATGCACTTATCCCTGAAGATTGGTTCATTACTGAATTATCTTAAATTATAATTCAGTACCTTCACGCAATATATCAAAGTAATCGCTATAAATAAACCTGCGATTACGCTGGTAGCCTGTTGTTTCAACAAGAATGGCTTTATCGACCAGCTTATTAATCAATCTTCTTGCTGATGAATCAGATACTGACATTTTTCCTTTTACATCTTGGACAGTAATAAGTGGTTGCTGGAACAGAATATTAAGAAGCATAATAGCTTTAGGATCTTCTATTAATTGTTCTTTATCTCGATCCTGTAGATCCATAATTTTTCCTGCTGTTTCAACGGCCTGTGTAGATACTTCACATACTCCTTTAAGGAAGAATTTAATCCAACCTTCCCAATCTCCATTTTTATGAATATTTGTCAGCCTATCATAATACTCTTGCCTATTTTTCTTAAAAAAGTATGACAAGTAAAGCATTGGATGATTTAATACGCCTCTCTCAAGAAGGAATAAAACTATCAATAATCTTCCTATCCTGCCATTACCATCCAAAAAAGGGTGTATCATTTCAAATTGAGCATGTATTAATGCATTCTTAATCAATACAGGAAGTTCATCTTCTGTATGTATAAATTTCTCAAGTTTATCAAGAGCTTGCATCATTTCATGAGGAGGCGGAGGCACATATGATGCTGTGCTTAACGTTGATCCAGGAATTCCTATCCAGTTTTGACTTTTTCTAAATTCTCCAGGGCTTTTTGTACTGCCTCTAACACCTCGTAGAAGAGTATTATGTATCTCTTTAATTAATCTAATAGAAACAGGTAATTTCTTTAAGAGGTTTATCCCTTGCTCAGTAGCTTTGATATAGTTGATTACCTCTTCAACATCCTTAGATCTTTCACCAGTCAATTCAGAATCAAAAATGTCTATTAATGATGCCTGAGTTCCTTCAATTTGTGAACTCATTACAGCTTCTTTTCTTGCATACATCTCTGACAGAATAAACATGGATATCGAAAAACAAGAAGGATGATGAAAAGTTATTCCATCCAGTCTGCCTATTGCTCTGTCTGCATTTGATAAAAGATTATATAGCTCTGGTTCAAATATTATGGATGGTTCAGGCGGTAAATTAGCTGGAATAAATGCCTTATATCCAGTAGTTTGTGATATATATCTTCCTGCTCTATTTTTAAAGTCATCTTTATTCATAAAACTCTCTTTATCGTCAAAATCATCAGAATTTGACAATATAAATAATGATTCATGTTCATATCATCAAACTTGAAAGTATAGAATCTGATTATAGTTTATATCATCAAAAAATGCAAATTTTGACAATATAAAAATCTATACTTTTTTCAAGGCAAATACATCTATCTACAAGGAAATATATCTAACTCGTCAAACCTGCAAGTCGTCAAGATGTCGTCAAAGTTCAAAAATAAAAGAGGGTTCAATTTCTTGAAACCCTCTTTGTGATTGGTTGCGGGGACTATAAGAGTATATTCATGGAAAAATAAAACCCGCACTAATAGAGACTTTCGAGAAAAGCTTGAAAAGTTTTTACGACAAAATTCCACCTTTTCTGTCAGGTCAATGGAAAAATGTTTGGGTGATTACAGTCGAAAGCTTGCCTATTATTACATATCAAAACTATTAAAAAAGAAAATCATAAGAAAAACTAATCAATACGAAAAACAAGGCTATGCCCAAAAGCCTTTGATAATTTATGAAGTAGTCAAGAATTAATGCAGATACTTAATTTATATGATAAAATTGTTCTCAAATAATGAGGTTTTATTATGACTACCGATAAAGTTTATTCAATAGAAGAAATAAAAGGAAAGATAAAAGAGCAAGAAAGCTTTTTAAAACAAAAGTATCACGCTTCTAAGTTTTTGCTTTTCGGTTCTTATGCTAAAGGGGAACAAACGCCTGATAGTGATATTGATTTGCTTGTCGAGTTTCAAGAAACCGTTGATATGTTTGAAATGATTGATTTACAAGAATATCTTTGCAAGTTGTTTGATAAAAAAGTTGACTTGGGAACACCAAAAGGACTAAAGAGTTTTATTAAAAATATTATTCTCAAAGAAGCAATTGCACTATGAAGCAAAGAAATTACATTTTTTTTATAAAAGATATTGAAAATTCAGTTAATAAAATACTTAGATATACTGAAAATATTGAGTTTGAAACTTTTTTGAATGACGAAAAGACTATCGATGCGGTGGAACGCAATTTTGAAATAATCGGAGAAGCTGTAAAAAATCTTCCTGATGAATTTAAAAACAAATATCCCGAAATTCCATTCAAGCAAATTGCGGGTATGCGAGACAAATTGATTCATGATTATTTTGGTGTTGATTATGAAATTGTTTGGAAAACCATTAAAACTAAACTTCCTGAATTTAGAGAAAATATTCAAGAATTAGTTATCAATTTTAATTGTTAAAAATTAAACAAACCCTATCTATAATATAACATTTTTAATCAGCTTATAAATAAGCTGTAATTGTTTTTCGTCAGAATCTTTCATTAAATTATCAACCTCTATAACCACAGAATTTTTGCTTTGGAAGTGAGAAAAAACGAAAAACTCTTTTAATTCTATGTTTAGAGCTATTGAGATTTTTTCAAGAAGGTCAATGGAAGGAAAAGAGCCGCCATTTTCTACCCTGCATAAATGTTTTGAATCAGTATCAATTATTTCTGCAAGCTGAAATTGTGAAAGCTTTTTAGCTTTTCTTAATTCTTTTATTCGCAAGCCTAACAGCTTTTTAGTCGAGTCCATAAAACCTAAAGTGTACTGAATTGTCTAGACAGGTTTTTTAGAAAAGTATTTCGCATTAGGTTAAAACTAACTCCTTATCAATATTTTTTCCTCTAGTAACAATGTTGTAATAGATTTCATCTGGTGTTTTGT
>JAQVCB010000127.1 GCA_028689995.1 Candidatus Gastranaerophilales bacterium | reverse complement strand
TCTTAAGTCTCGTTAAAACTAAAGAAGGGTTGGACAATCTTGAGCTAAGTCTCTAAGACTAGGGTGACATAAGTCTCAACCCTTCCTTGTTTATTACATCATGAATAAAATTACTAAGCAGGATGACTGTTCTGAGATTTATGATTTATATCAGTTACAATTTAAACACTACCAAAATTTTTATTTCTTAACCCCGTAATTTAATTCCAGAAATTCAACAATCCTGTCTGATTCATACATAATGACCTGATTATCCAGATCAACAAGTAACGGTACTTGATCTTTGCCCCCGATAGTCATTATTATCTGTCTTTTTTCAGTCCCTTTTTTTACATTTCTGCAAATATAATCAATATTTAACTCTGTTAATTTGTCTCTAACCTTTTTACAATAAGGACACTGTTCAAACTGATAAAGCTCTAACATAACAACTCCTTTAATAATTAATTATCATCAAGTTTAATTATTTAGTTAACAAACAAAAAACAATTTTTAAAATCCGCAACCGGCTAATATTAAGTGAATATCTAACATGCTAAACCAAAAGCGTTTGGTCTTCATATAAGTCTTTGATAGATTCTTCTCACATAAAGAATAATCTATCAAAGACTTATATTTTATTAAAAATTTTAAGTGTAAAAATTACTTTTAATCATATTTATTACGTTTTAAAGGATAAAAACATGGGAAACTTTTTTATATCTATAGTTGAACATGAGACACCACATGTAAAGTTTATTTAAGTCACCCATAAATTCATGTTTTAAAATTCTTAAACAGGGAAAAACATGAATATCTATTGAGCAATCTTCCTTCAATCCTTCTCTCTAATTCCTCTCTCTAATATGTGGTAGACTTAAAACCGGAGACCCCGGTTTTTTTTTGTTTATTTTTTGTATAATTAAACTGTGACAATGAATTTTTAAATTGATATGTCACCCTGAGTGAAGCGAAGCGGAATCGAACGGGTCTTACTAATTTTAAGATTATATACAAAGTGTTTACTGGCAAGATCCCTCCACTGCGGTCGGGATGACTATTTACTAAACATTGATTATTTGCTTTATAATTGGTAATTCTATGAAAAAAAACTGTGCAAAAGGCAGAATTGGAGAAAACCTTGCTGAAGAATTCCTGATTAGCAAGGGGGTTAAAATAATTGAGAAAAACTGGCGTTATTCAAGACAGGGAGAACTGGATATAATTGCTACTGACAAAGATACTCTTGTTTTTATTGAAGTAAAAGCAAGAAGCAGCATAAAATTTGGCTATCCGATTGAAGCTATCGATAAAAATAAAATGAATAAAATAAAAACCCTTGCAGGGATTTATTTAAATGAGAATAAAGATTTAAAATTTAAAAAATTAAGATTTGATGCGGTGGCGGTTATTCTCGGAGAAAAACCACAGATAAATCATTATAAAGATATTTATCAATTTTAGATATTTTTAATGATAGTCAAAACTGTTCATCCTACTTATATCCGATAACAGTTGAGACAGCGTTATCCTTGCTGTGAGAAACACTCACAGACCAATACGTAATGCCGAATTTTTCTTCGAGCTCTTTAGCTTTGCCATATAACTTTATGCAGACAGCGCCTTTTTCATCACGCAAAATTTCTATATCTTTCCAGTCAATGCCTCTATTCCATCCAAGCTTATTGACGCCAACACCCAGTGCCTTTGATGCCGCCTCTTTTGTTGCGAATCTTACAGCAAGACGCTGAGGAATTAACTTTGACTTTTGTAGGCAATAATCAATTTCACTTTGAGTAAAAATCTTATCAAGAAACCTTTTACCATACTTTTCATAGGTTTCTCCAATTCTATTTATTTCGCAAATGTCAGTCCCAAGAAATATTTTCATTAATTATTCTCTGTAATTCTCAAAAATTGGCCATTATTAACTATTGAATATAAAAATTCTTTCAGAAGCTCTTTTTTCTCATCAGTGTCGGCGTATTTTAACATTTCCACCGCGGAGTGAACCAGTTCATCGCAATCATACCATCTATTCTTGCTTGAAATACTATTAGCACTTATTTGATCTATAAACTCATCGGTATTCGGATATTTATCACTGACAAGAATTTGAATAATATCTGAAGCAAACAATCTTCTTGTTTCTTCATCCATTTTTTCAAGTACATTTATAATAAATTTAAGATTATTATCCCTGTCATACCAGCGTGTAAACTGCATATAGCACACTCCTTAAATAAAGCTTACAATTTATTGAATTATATCATTAATACAGAAGGTGCTAAAAAAAGTATTTTTTAGCACCTTGATCCAGTGTCAAGGCAAAATCGACGGAATGAGTTACAATCCCTCCAGCACCGAACTCCCGTTCGCTGCTTCGGGATTTTCACTCCCGCTTCGCAAGCTCCTCGCCACCAATATTGCCTTTCACCTTTGCTTGGTTGCTCTCAATAAACGGCGTTACTGCCAAGCAAAGCCTGCCATCCAGCCTCTGCGAGCAATCCGCTCTAAGGTCATCTACGGAAAAATTCGATTTTTCCAAAAAATTAGAATTTTTCCGTAGACTCACTTGTAATAGAAATAAATTCATTGTAAACTGACGTCTGTAAATACAAACATAGTACAGAATTAAAATTCTGGTATATTTTATAGTTAAAGCCGATATAGAGGAGAATAGCTAATGACAGTTTGTGCATCAAGACAATTAGTACCTACTAGTGAGCTTTTAATTGCAGCTCTAAAAGGTAAATATGCCGTAGGCGCTTACAATGTAAACAACATGGAACTTCTTCAAGCTATAGTTGAAGCAGGAAACGAATTAAAAGCACCTTTAATTTTACAAGTATCAGCCGGTGCAAGAAAATATGCTAATGAAGCATACTTAATTAAATTAGTAGAAGCAGCTCTTAATTCTTCTACTATTCCTATTGCACTTCATTTGGATCATGGTGAAGATTTCGAAATCTGTAAAGCTTGTATCGACGGCGGATTTTCATCCGTTATGATCGATGGATCAAAACATTCTTTCGAAGATAACATCGCATTAACTAAACAAGTTGTTGATTATGCTCATCCAAGAGGCATTTCGGTTGAAGCAGAACTTGGAAAATTAGCCGGTGTTGAAGACAACATTTCAGTTTCTGAAAAAGATGCTATCTACACAAACCCAGCTGAAGCCAAAGAATTCATCGAAAGAACAGGCGTTGATTCTTTAGCAGTAGCTATCGGAACAAGCCACGGAGCTTACAAATTTAAAGGCGAAGCTAAACTTGACTTTGTAAGATTAGCTGAAATTCAACAAGCTGTTGGCCTTGATTATCCATTAGTTCTTCATGGTTCATCAAGCGTTCCTGCATATCTCGTTAAAATCTGTAATGACTTTGGCGCAGAAATTCCTGGAGCAAAAGGCGTTCCTGAAGAAATGTTCTCACAGGCAACCAAATTAGGCGTTGCTAAAATCAACGTGGACACAGATCTTCGTCTTGCATTCACAGGCGCTATCAGAAAGCACTTTGCTGAAAATCCATCACACTTCGACCCAAGACAATATCTTACACCAGCAAGAGCTGCTGTTAAAGAACTTGTTAAAGGTAAAATCAAAGTATTTGGAACAGACGGCAAAGCATAAAAAATAAACTCTTAAAAAAGCGGTGGATTTTATCCACCGCTTTTTTGTAATTTTAAACATTTATCTGTTCATCACTTGAAGCAAGAAGCTTCAATAAATCAAACGTACTCACTATTCCGACAAGCTTACTATATTCTGTGACAAGAAGCCTGTGAATCTTTTTATCGTACATAATCCTTGCCATTTTAGCTATCGATTCATCCGGGCTGATTAAATAAAGATCCCTCGACATAATATCTGCTACAGTACGGTCAAAAAACTTTGCATCTTCAAGAAAATTCATCTCGAAATTTTTCATGAAAGGATCATGATAAAAAGAATGGGAACTTTCATTTTTTAAAATATCAATTGAGCTGACAACCCCGCTGACAAAACCTTCATCATTGATTACAGGCACTCCTAGTATGTCTTTGTCGGCAAAAGTCTTGATAAGATCTCTGATTGTAGTATTTTCCTTAACTGTTACAAGATCTGTCGACATAATATCTTTAACATAAAACTGCATAATCAACCTCCAAAAATTCAGAATATATAATGAAGACTTTTTACCATGCTTTATCAGGTTAAAACATTATCCGAACGTTTAGTAAAAGCAAAAACAGCCTCTAATAATAGAAGCTGTTTTTAAAATTATTTAAAGTCTTTGATTAATTTTCTTTTTTAGCGAAAAGAGCTTTAATCGCTGGATAAATACTGGCAACTAGAATTCCAGCGCATAAACCGTATTTTCCAATATTTTTCAAGCTTACCTTACCGCTTTCAGCCATTTTAATGTTTTCATTAGTAAATGTATTGCTCCATTTATTCATGAATTTTGATAATACATTACCTTTTTCAGTTTCTTTTAATTCGTTTGTAAAATAAGCTACATCATATTTATCAGGATGTTTTAACATATACTTTCCAGTAGCATAACTGGCTGCCATTCCAGCACCTGCGCCAACAACTCCTGCTTTTACTGTTGAACTCAAAGAACTATTTTGATTATTCACTCCATCAATCATAGATTTTCCTTTCTTATTAAAATAGTAAATATTTTTATAAATATAAAAAACATATCCCTATATATATAAAGGCTAAACAACTTTCTAATTTGCCTGTATTTTTAATTTATTTTTCTATAATTTAGATATAATCGCCAAAATTTAATATTTACATAACTTTATACTGAATTTTGCAGAAACATAAAAAATTACTATTTTATCTAATGAAATTTAACAAAAAATTTTTTATTATAATAAAGGGTAAGTGGGAATAAGGCAGGAGTCAGGATATTATGAATGAAAGCACTGAATTATATATTATTCTTGCTCTTATAAGTGTGAATATTTTCTTTATAGTTTATACTATGATTAAAAAGCCTGAAAAAGGCTGGATACACAGATAGAAATACATAAAAAATATATCTGAATATTTATATCATGCTTACAAACAAAATATAAATATTAAAATTTATATCAAATAATTATATTTTTAGGAAAAATAAGCAATTTATATTTTAAATTTGTTTTTTAAATGTTATCTGCTATTTATTTAGATAGATTACATTGTATGTTGATTTAAAATATGAAAATTTTAAAACCTGTCAATTTAAATAACTCGAACTTTGAATCTGTAAATAACGATTCTTTAAAGAATTTATCGTTTAATTCAAATAATGAACGACCTGATTTTAGTTCAAATTATATTCCTGCATATTCTTACAGGTCTAATTTTGTGGCTTTTTTAGGAATGCCTGAATATCCATTAAATTCTACGCTTGCTAATAAAAGACCTGATAAATCTATACATCCTAAAAAAATCTCTTCTGTTGAAGATGAACAGATAGAAAAAAGAATTAAAAAACTGGTCCGAGAATTTCAGAAAAGTAACTCAGAAGAAACCTTCGAGAAGTTATACAGTCAATATGAAAAACTGATTTGTAAAATAGCCCGTAAAATGAGTTATAAAAGCCCTTTAGAGTATGATGATCTTGTTCAGGAAGGAAAAATTGGACTATTAGACGCAGCCAGAAATGCAGATCCAGATTCTAATGTAAAATTTTTATCTTATGCATATCTTTATATAAAAGGGGGCATGATAAAGGCCAGAGAGAATGGTGGTTTAGTCAAATGTTCAAGGAATTTAAGGGACTCCGTGGTTAAATTTAATAGATCTATTAATGATTTAACCAGTAAACTTGAAAGAGAACCAACTCTGGAAGAGTTAGCTAAAGAGACAAAATTAAGTTTAAAAGATTGCAATGAATTAAAAAATTTCCTTAATGGAACTATAAGTATTGATGAAACAATTAATAATACAGAAAATACTTATGGCAAATTATTATTGATAA
>JAQVCB010000029.1 GCA_028689995.1 Candidatus Gastranaerophilales bacterium | reverse complement strand
GAGACCTAGGAAGAGCTACGTCGGTAAGAAGATGGACTACTACTGCTGTTGATTGCTATAAAAGAGGTTGTGTCTGCTCAGGATGTTTCTACTATAATTTCTTTAAAGAAAGTCCGCAAAAATGTCAAATGAAAGCAACTGTTCTTGAATTAGTCAGAGTTCTTGGTAGACCAAATGTTGAACCGGCTCAATCCACATTATAAATAAGTTCTACAATAAAAAATATATCCCCGAAATGGGGATATATTTTTTATCTATTTTATTTGTTTTTTTGCTCTTTTACTATTAAAAAATTTAAGGACTTTCGCAGAATGAATATTAAAACTAAAAGTTTTAATATTATACTAAAACGAGTTTATATTCCCGAAGGCTTGAACGAACTACTAAAAGCCTCCAGCTCTTACTACCGAATATCGTTTTTTGTTTATTACTGAAATCTAAAATTCATTTTTAAAACGGTATAAATACAAAAAACTCTTCAGCTTTTTATGGGTAAGTATTCGAATAAAAAAGGACATATTATGAAATTATTAATTTTAACAGCAATGTTTTTCAATATGTGCATTTGTCTTTTTCTAGTCGCAGGTGGTATGAATACTGATCATTTAATTAGTCAAAACAAAAATAAAACCGTGCATAAAGAAAAAATACGCAAGGAAAAGGTCAAGAAACCCACTAAAACTGATAAAAATTGTTCGGCTAAAAAATGCAGTATCATATAAAGAATTAAGAAAGAGTTTGGTTAAAGCCTCCAACACATTGCCAAGAACGAGTTACGAAAAACCAACAGTAAAAACTGACCGTTTTCACTTCAGTTTTTCTTCACTCCCACTTCGTGAGCAAGCCGTTTCGGCTTTAGCCATGAATGAGATTCATAGGCCTGCGCGAAAGCTGATCGCTTCCGCTTCAGCCTTTTCATCTCCCACTCCGCGCAGCACTCCCGCTTCGCACGAGCCTTTAACAGTTATAATTGGATTTTACTGTTTATAACCAGACAGGCTCTAAGATATTTCCATAAATATAGAGCCTTCTTATACCTAAAAAACAAACAAAAAAATGACGATACGATACAAAAAATAATGCTGACACTAAAAAATGACAAAATTAAAAATTTTGCAGTCTTAATATACAAATTCTGGAAAATTTACGAAAAAGAGAGAAGCAGTTTTGCTTCTCTCTTTTTCATTATGTAGCTTAATTATTTGCTTCTTAAAATCGGAATATTTGCAATAAGTGCAATTGTGTTGGCTTCACTTTCAAGATTGAGATCTAGAGCTTCTTTGTCTATTTCAACATAACGCGAAATAACATCCATAAGTTCATCTCTCATTTTTTCCATTGTTCCTGGATCCAATTTACTTCTGTCATGCATAAGAACAAGCTTTAACCTGTTACAAGCATCATTTTTACTGTTAGCAGTAGATTTTTTAACAATAATATTATTGCTTGCCAGAATTTTATTGCATCTTGAAACAATCTCATTAACCATTTCATTAACTTTTACATTGATTTTTTCATTTAATTTATCGTTAAGTAATTTCATTTCCAGCCTCCCTAATTACTTGCAGTAGCTAAGAAGAAACTCTTAACTTTTTCAAACCAGCTCGGAGGAGTTTCAAAACTCATAAAAGGAATGTCTTCACCCTGAATTCTTTTTGCAACATTACTGTATGCAATACCAGCTTTCGAATTATCCATATTTACTATGGGCTCACCTTTATTGGTACTGATAATAATATTTTCATCCTCAGGAATAAGCCCTAATAATTTAACGGAAAGAATATCAAGGACATCATCAGGACTCATCATATCATTTGTTTGTACCATACTTGGACGAACCCTGTTAAGAACCAGTTTATAACTAATGATTTCTTCTTTAGCTTCAAGAAGTCCAATAATTCTGTCAGCATCTCTAACTGCTGACATTTCAGGAGTAGTAATAATAATAGCCTCACTAGCTCCTGCTATAGCATTCTGAAAACCTTGTTCAATCCCTGCCGGACTGTCCACAAGGATAAAATCAAAATCTTCTTTTAAACGATTACAAATATCAACCATTTGCTCTGCTGAAAGAGCGGTTTTATCTCTTGTTTGAGCAGCTGCAAGAAGAACCAGATTAGGATTTTTCTTATCTTTAACTAGAGCTTGATTTAATTTACATCTCTCTTCAATAACATCAATGATTGTATATACAATTCTATTTTCGAGTCCCATTAAAATGTCCAGATTTCTAAGACCTATATCTGTATCAATAAGCGCAACTTTTGCACCATTTTTAGCAAGAGCAGTACCAATGTTTGCTGTAGAAGTTGTCTTTCCAACTCCTCCCTTGCCAGATGTTACTACTATAACACGTCCAGTCATACTAGTGATTCCTCCTTGTTGTTAGCCATTAAAAGGATAAATAATAATCTCACCATTTAAAATTTTAGCCTCTTCAGGTATAAAAGTATTGGTTTTTTCATTTTTTTCAACTTCAAGCTTGTCAGGCTTTCTTGCAAATAAATCTGCGATTCTAAGCTGAATTGCATTGATCTTTAATGCTCTGATACAAGCATTATAATCACCTTTAGCTCCAGCATGGGCAATTCCGCCAAGAACTCCCCATATCGAAATATCACCGGATACTACTATTTCAGAACCCGGATGACAATCTCCAATAATCACGACATTTCCGTCAAAATTAATTGTCTGTCCTGATCTTAGAGTTTGTTTAATATACAAAGTTTCAAATTTATACTCAACTGAAGATTTAACATCAATAGTTTCAAGATTAAATACCTCTTCAAGTGCTTGTTCTGTTGAATATTCTTCTTCTACTTGTTCTTCTTCACAACTTTTTTGAGATTCTTCGCTGAATATTTGTTCGGAAACAGCCAAACCTGCCCCGAGTGCAGCAAGTTGAGTGTGAACAGAATTTGTATATATAATTTCTATTTCAATTTCAGAACCATCAAGAATAGATTTCAATGCACAAATATGTGCCGGAGTAAGTGAAATATTGCCCAAAACAAGCTTTACCCTGTTGTTTGTAAATTCATTTTTATCAAGAATATTGCTTATATCAAGTAACATATTCGCAGGAGTTGTAGCTCCGCTTAAATCTAATAATCCCTGCTCTAAAGTCGAAATATCGTTCATAAATTCACACTCTTCTTTTTTATTGAGTTTTACAGTTTGTATTAAAACATGAGGATATATTAAAAAGCGCTTAAATTCAATTTAAGAATGATTTATTATGTCAAGTTTCTTAACATGAGACCGCTAGCTACATAACTATAATTAGTTTTAAAAAGCGAAGATTTAAGGTCGACCCTTGTAAAAGCGAAAGCCGCTTATGTAAGCGAAGTGGGAGCGTTTAAAACGAAAACGATGAGTTTTTGTTTTAAAAAACTCATTCATGGCTTTGTCCGCTATTGCGGCTGAAGTCTGGATATCATCAAATATATTAGGTCAAAATGCATTTATGCACGATTTCTTTTAATGGTGCATAAAACATCCTGCCCACAATACGTACAAACAAGATTATTACCAACAAAAGCAATAGTTACAACTAACTGCTGATCATAATAAGTTCATAATCTCTTTTAAATGTATTAGCTTTTTTTCTAAGATTTTCAACATTTTCATGACTGGCATTACTATTCTTTTCATAAAAATAGTCTTTACTTGCTTTTACTAATCTATAGAAAGCAACTCTGGCAAGACTATCCAATGAATCAATATCACAGACATTGATATTCTCAGCATCAAGATATTCAAAAAAAACTTCTCTCAACTCATTTTTAAAATCCAGAATCTGGGAATCATTCAGCTCCCTGCCTGTTATCTTAATGAATTTGTCAATTGCTAACGAGATTTTTTCCTCTACACTAATATGCTCAGATATATCGACATCTTCCACACCACTTAAACAGATATTTAACAAACCAACCTCCATAATTGACATACCCAAATTCAAAACAAAAAGTTCTTAACTCAGGCCGTTAAATAATGTAAACTATTATCAATGTATTTATTATTTATATATTAAAAATTAATTATCATAATTTAGCATTAGCAATATATTAAATGATTCTAAAAAATATTCAAGTTTAAATTTTGATCTAAAAAAGGAAAAAGCTATGAAACCGATAAATATTATACTATTAAGCTTAATATTTGTTACATTCCTGTCAGCACAAGGGCAGGAAGACATTAGACTTGACATTGTTTACCCCAAAAACAATATGACAATTAATGCCCCTTCAACTTTCATTGTGGGCAATACAGACCCAAAAGCCTCATTAAAAATTAACGGAGGAAATGTTAAGGTTTTTCCAAACGGAGGCTTCACTCAAGTTATAAAGCTTAAAAGAGGCGAAAATAAAATTGAGTTAAAATCATCATTAAATGACAGGGAAAAAAAGCTAACTTATACCTTAAACGTTCCTGAATTCGAAAAAACTATTTCCGGCTCTGCATTAGACATAGATATATCAAGTATTAAACCTGACAGCAACCTTCTAATTAAGCCGGGAGATAATATATGTGTTAAATTTAAAGGCACAACCAGGAATAAAGCATCTTTTTCAATAGGAAACATCAAAGATATTCCCATGATTGAATTGCCTGCTGAATATACAAAAACCGAATCCATCTTTGGCAAAATATTTGAAACATCAAAAAAACCTGTAAAAGGCGTCTATACAGGCACATATATTACTCAGAACCGGGATAATTTTAAAAATCTTCCCATAATTGTTAAATTGTCTTCAGCTAACAGGAATATTACAAGAATAACAAACGCCAAAGTTCTAACTTTCAATAACCTGAGTACTCCTATAGTTGCAGAAGTAAAGAAAGACAACACAACAGTAAGAACAGCTCCTAATAAAAGTAGGTTGACTCCGCTTTCAGCAGGAACAAAAATAAATATAACCGGTAAGGTTGGCGATAATTACCGATTCGAAATGGGAGAAGCAATGGAAGGCTGGATATTAGCGAGCACTATAAAAATGTTGCCTAATGGGACTCCAGCTCCAAAAAGCTGTGTAAGTTCGATCAGTATTGAATCAACTACTGATGAAGTGCTGATTAAAATACCTTTATCTGATAAACTGCCATTTTTAATACAGGAATTACCTGGTCCAAAAATAATTTTGACTTTATACGGAGCCATTGCCGCACTGGATATTTTTAAATACGATCAAAGTGACAGCTTTATAAATGAGATCAAATGGAATCAGCCATATAAAGATACTGTTCAGCTTTATATAGTTCCTTCTTCAAAACAGCTCTGGGGCTATGATTACTGTTATGAAGGCAATACTTTAATATTAAAACTAAGAAAACCTCCTGTAATAGAAAGCAATAATCCTTTAAAAGATAAAATAATTGCAATTGACCCGGGTCATGGAGATAAAGAACTCGGTGCAGTCGGGCCGACAAGAATTCCCGAAAAGACAATTAATCTTTCTATAGCAAATAATTTAAAGGGAATTCTTGAAAGCAAAGGTGCAAAAGTTGTAATGACAAGAACTTTAGATGATTTCAACCCTAATTTATCACAAAGAGTTGATCTGGCTAATTATAAAAATGCTCAGGTACTTTTAAGTATACATAATAATTCTCTTCCGGATGGAGTTGATCCTTTTAAAGAGCACGGATCAAGCACATACTATTACAATTCACAAGCTTTACCCCTAGCCAGAAGTATTCAGAATTCTCTTGTCAATAATCTCTCTATGAATAATTACGGGGTTTTCTGGGACAGCCTTGCTCTGACAAGACCGACAAAGCCTCTTGCTGTTCTTGTTGAAGTAGGATTTATGATTAATCCCGAAGAATATATACGTTTAACCGATCAGGATTTTCAAAAAAAAGCCGCCAATTCAATTTATCTGGGACTGGAAAACTTTTTCAGATCGCAGACAAATATTTCACAGAGCAATATTAAACAGAATTAACACAACTCTCTTAACACAAAACCCGACTTATCTTAAGCAGGTTTAATGAGTTTTCTCTCTGTTTTTAAGTTTAAAAATCAACAATCGATGTATTCATATGGTTAATATCAATAAAAAATATTTTCCCTATAATATGCTGATTGTTTATGATGGAGATAATTTATTACCTGTTAAAAACAAGGGTTTATGATACTGTTTTCGGGCATACTTCGAATAATGACAGGAATTGTTTGTTCAAAGAACCGAAAACCAATTAAATTGGGTAAAATTAATTTATGGCTTATTTTAAGAATAACGACGGTGATCTTGAAAATTTTATCCAGAACTCAAGAACAAAGATTAAAAACAGTTTAAACAGAATGAATTCAAAAACTTTCAGACAGGAATCAGGCAATCTTTTGCCTGCTCTGATAGGAAAGATCATTAAAAATCTGGATATTTTGACTAAAGAAGATAAAATCATCTGGTCGAGAGATAAAAAAGCTCTTTTAAGGGGGATTGTGATTAAAGACTGCCTGTTTTCAGACTATAAAATTATAATTGAGAAATGGGATATGCCAAATATAAATAAAAAACGAATAGCTGGATTTCATTTTTTTGATAAATACAAGATAAGCTTCGTTAAAGGAATTTTAAACGCAGAACGCATCGAATATATTACAAATCTTGAAGAAAATTATAAAGAAATCTCCTGCCTGTTCAACACAATTGAAATCAAAATTTCCCGCCAAAAAAATTAAAATGGCTTAAAAAAATGTCTTAATATTAATAGATTGTCACCCTGAATGGAGCGAAGCGGAGTCGAATGGGTCTTACTAATTTTAAATTGTATATAAAAAGCTTTTACTGACAATATCTCTCCATTACAGTCGGGATGACTATTTAGATTTTTAATTAGCAATTCAGGTTAAAAAAGATAAACTTTTTAAATTCTCTCTTTATTTTAAAAACTATCTGTGTTAAAAGTATATTAAAGAGCCCTGGTAGCTCAGTTGGATAGAGCATTCGCCTTCTAAGCGAAGGGTCAACAGTTCGAATCTGTTCCAGGGTATTTTTTATTTATAAGGGTTTTGGCGTTTTGCCAGAACTATTTTTTTGTCAAAAAAAAGCAAATTGTACCAAAATTGTTCCAAATATACAAAACATAATCGTTGGGTCAATATCTTGACCCAACGGCTTAACCTCCATTTCATGCCGAATAAAATCGAGGCATCTTATCATTATTGTAGATTACTTCAAAATAGACATTTATATTTTTTAAAGATGTAAAAAACAGGTAAAAACTCCTTGTTTTCATCTGTTTTGACACTCGGCTTTTGGACTGTTGACTAAATAGACTGTTGATTTTTTGAGATGTGTGAGTATATATTTAAATATAGAATCTTGAGGTTATTATTATGAGTTCGTACTGTAACGTAGAAGTTAAAGGACATATTTTTGATTCTTTAACTTTATCTAAAATAATGGATGTTATTTTAAGTCACAATGCTGATTGTGAAGTTGAAGATATTAAAATTGGGCTAAAAAAAAATGATCGGTCTTCAGTAAAAATCAGGATAACCGCTGATAGTGCTGAAATATTAAGTAAAATTTTGGAAAAAATCAAACAGCATGGCGCTCTGGTTATAAATGATGTTTCGTCTTTTATAGAACTAAGAGGTCATATTGTAGATTCTTTTACGTTACCTAAAATTCTGGATACGATTCTTGATAATGGAGCAAAATGCAAAATAGAAAATATCAAAATTGGCAAAGAGATAGATTCTGTTTCTTCAACTATAATTAAGATAACAGCAAATAACCTAAAGTCCCTGCATAGTATACTTGATAAAGTTATAAAAGAAGGTGCTTCTGTTATTCCAAGTGATATTACAAGCATCTAACATATAAATATTATGAAAAGAGCTATTTATGACAGTTAAAATTTTTATGTGCCCACCTGATTATTATTTCAGCATTGATTATGAAATTAATCCATGGATGAAAAAAGGCACTGCCTGCGCTAATAATGTTGCAGTAAAAAAATGGGAAGAATTAAAGAGAACTATTGAAAAACTGGGAGCTGAAGTTGTTACGATGAAACCTCAACCCGGCTTGCCTGATATTGTTTTTACGGCTAATGCAGCTTTAATTTACAGGAATAAAGCTGTAATGAGCAGATTTATGTTCAAAGAAAGACAGCCTGAAGAAAAATTGTATGCGGAATTTTTGCAAAAGCAGGGATTTGATGTTGTACTTTTACCGGAAGGAATGCCTTTTGAAGGTGCGGGTGATGCTTTGTTTTCCGGCGATACTCTATATTCAGGATATATTCCAAGAAGCAATATTTCTTCCCACACATACATAGCAGACTTGTTGAATATAAGAGTTTTATCTCTGGAACTGTCAGACAAGAAATTTTATCACCTGGATACCTGCTTTTGCCCGTTAACAGACAACTATTTAATATATTATCCTGAAGCCTTTGACAAATACGGGAATAAGGTTATTGAAAACAACTTTGCCCCGGAAAAAAGAATCATTGTAAACGAGGAAGAAGCTCTCAATTTTAGCTGTAACGCAGTTAATATTGATAAATCAATAATAATGAACAAAACAACTGACAGGCTTAAAAAGGTGCTTAAAGATAAAGGATTTGATACTTATGAGATTGAATTGGGCGAATTTATGAAAGCAGGCGGTTCTGCAAAATGCCTCACATTAAAACTTTCAGAATAAAAATTACTTAAGTATCGCAAAGACTTAATAATGAACAAATAAAAAATCTTACGTACCGTGTCATCCTGAATTTATTTCAGGATCTCTGAATTAATAGATGCTGAAACAAGTTCAACATGACACTTTTTATTCTTTTGAACAAAAATTAATTAGCAATTGGAGTTGTTTAAAGAAAATTTTTGAATTAAAAATTACTTTAGTTATAAAGAATATTTTAATGTAGTATAAATGTGGCATAGGTTTGAGAAATCAACTATAATTATCCTCGATAAATCAAATTTATTATTAATTAAGGAATAAATAAATTTAATGGAAATCAGTGTATTTGGTTTAGGCTATGTAGGTTGCGTCAGTGTCGGATGTTTAGCCCAGGGCGGACATCATATAATTGGAGTTGACATTGATGAGAACAAAGTTGATTTAATTAATCAGGGCCATTCAACAATAGTAGAAAAAGACATTGATTCTCTAATAGAACAGTACAATAAATCAGGAAATATAGAAGCTACTTGTGATACAAACTATGCGGTATTGAACTCGGATATTTCAATTGTTTGCGTAGGCACTCCAAGCTCAAAGGAAGGCTGTTTAGATTTGTCTTATCTATATAGAGTAGTTGAACAAATAGCTTTAGCTTTAAAAGAGAAGGATTCATTCCATTCTATTGTTATAAGAAGTACAGTTCAACCGGGAACCTGTGCAGAAACCGAATCGATTATAGAAAGAATAACAGGTAAAATCAGAGACATAAATTTTGGAGTTGTTCTCAATCCTGAATTTTTACGTGAAGGTCTGGCTGTTCAGGATTATTACAATCCGGCTTTTATCCTTTTAGCTTCAACCAGCAGTATTGCTTTAGATAATGTTGAAAAAATTTATACGAATATTAACGCTCCGATATATAAAACAGAACCGAATGTAGCTGAGATTATCAAATACGTCAATAATTCCTTCCATGCGCTTAAAATTACCTTTGCAAATGAAGTCGGAAATATCTGTAAGGCTTTAAATATTGATAGTCATAAAGTTATGGATTTATTTTGCAAGGATACAAAGTTAAATATATCTTCTGCATATTTCAAGCCGGGATTTGCATATGGAGGATCTTGCCTTCCAAAGGATTTGAATGCATTGATTCAATTGGCAGAGTCTAATAATATTAATACTCCTATTCTTAATAATATAGAAAAAAGTAATGAAGCACAGAAAGAAATTGTTATACAGCAAATTATGAAAACAGGTAAGAAAAAAGTAGGAATATTAGGTTTAAGTTTCAAAGCAGGTACCGATGATTTGAGAGGAAGCCCGATAATTGACGTTATTATAAAACTTATTGATCAGGACTATGAAATCAAAATTCATGACAGCAATCTTAATTTGGAAAAATTAATAGGTAGCAATAAAAACTATCTAAATACTAAAATACCAAATATTTCATCATTATTTTCAAGTCTGAACAATGTGTTGGACTCATCTGAAATTCTTGTCGTTGTTAATGAAGAACAGGAATATAAAGATCTTTTTTCATGTATTCTGAAATCTAATGAAATTTCAGGTGAAATAACAAATTTAAGGACTAAAACTATTATTGATCTTGTGAGAATAGCAGAGGAAATTAATATTGACAAAGAATATCAAGGAATATGCTGGTAAAGTTCTAATAATTGTTGAAAATCTTCCGGTGCCTTTTGATACAAGGGTCTGGCAAGAATCAAAAGCTCTGACAGAAGCAGGATACAAAGTTAGTATAATTTGTCCTCAGGGAAAAGGTTTTGAAAAAAAATTTGAATGCATTGATAATATTTCAATATATAGACATCCTATGCCAAAAGAAGGCAGTGACTTCTTAGGATACTTAAATGAATATCTGACAGCCTTTGTTTTTGAGTTTTATTTATCCTTAAAAGTACTGTTTAAAGAAGGTTTCGATGTTATTCACGCATGTAATCCCCCTGATAATATTTTTTTAATCGCAGCTTTTTATAAACTCTTTGGTAAAAAATTTGTGTTTGATCATCATGATATCTGCCCGGAACTTTATTTATGCAAGTTTAACAAAAAAAATATTCTCTACTATGTTCTTCTTTTGTTGGAAAAACTGACATTTAAATTTGCAGATATATCAATTGCAACAAATGAATCTTATAAAGAGATTGCGATAAAAAGAAGCAAAATGGATCCCGATAAGGTATTTGTTGTAAGAAGCGGCCCTGATTTAAGCAGATTGATTATTTTTCCACCGAATATTTCCATTAAACGGGGTAAAAAGTATTTGGTCAGTTATATCGGAGTTATCGGCAAGCAGGAAGGTCTTGATTATCTAATTGAAGCAGCTAAATATATAAAAGATGTAAAAACACGGAATGAAATTCAATATTCAATTATAGGAGATGGACCTTATTTGAATGAAATAAAACAAAAATGCATTCTTTACGGACTGGATGACGTTTTTGATTTTACAGGAAGAGTTTCAGATGCTGAAATGCTAAAAATCCTAAATACTGCTGATATCTGCGTGAATCCCGATGAATATAATGATATGAACGATAAATCTACCATGAACAAAGTTCTTGAATATATGGCGCTTGGCAAGCCAATAGTTCAATTTGAATTAAAAGAAGGCCGATGCTCTGCACAGGATAGTTCTCTTTATTCAAATAAAAATGATTCTGCTGATTTTGCTGAAAAAATATTATTTTTACTTGATAATGAAGAATTAAGAACTCAGATGGGACAAATTGGCAGAAAAAGAATTGAAGAGTTACTCTGCTGGGATAAATCAAAATTAGAATTAATAAAAGCATATAACTTTTTATTTGAACACATAAAAGACAACCCGTAAGTATTGCCTTTTATTAATTTTCCGGTTAATTATTAACCTTCTATTCTGCTGTCAAAGCACCGTATAATTCGGTTTTCATCTTAGTCATTTCTGTCTGCTGAGATTCTTTATTATTAATCCGACCAATAGCTTCTTTTGCATTAATTATTGCAGTTTTGGCCTTATCATCGGTTTGAAGTAAAAGCCTTGCATCCAGAAATTCTTTCATATCTGTTAATTTGTCAGGAGCATATTCTATATTTTGTCTCATTTGATAATTTAAAAATCTGATATTTGCATCCAGATGGGCATGAGGAATAAAAGTCAATTCTTTGTCTTTCACGAACGCAAAATTACCTTTAGGGTCTTTATATGCAATTTGATTTCCTTCAGTCTTAATCTGTGAATAATTCATTCCTGATAGTGCATTATTAATCTTATTTACATCTGTGCCTTCGTTAAAATCCACTTTTAGAATTTTTGTATAGTAATCTCTATTGTTTGATTTAATAACCTGAGCTATCTGCGGTAATTCATTATAATTTCTGTCAAACTTAAGTGATTCATTTAAATTGGTGTATCTTGCCACTGAAAGGTTTGTTAATGCTTCTGCATTAATGTTAGCATTTCTTGCTTCATCTGAAAGAATGATTTTAACAGATTTTGGAACTTCAACTATCTTTGGAACTTCAACCGGCTTCACATTTTCAACTGGCTTCTGACCGGTAGTATTAACAATTTGTTGATTATTACTAGCTGCTTGCTGTACTGGAGCTTGCTGTACTGGAGCTGGCTGTACTGGAGCTGGCTTTTTAACATCCAGTTTGCCTAATAATCTTTTTGAGTCTTCATCAAGAACCGGATAAAGAAGATTTTTCATTTCATCCATTTTAGCTTTTAAAGTGCTCTGGTCGTTATTAATGTCCACAATAAGATTTTTTGCCTGATTAAGCTTTGTTTGTGTTGTAACTATTGCAGCCAGTTCATCTGTCTTTGCACTTCCAGTTTCTTCCTGCAACATTATGATTTTATTTGATATAAAATTATCCAGTTTGCCTAACAATGTTGGACTTTGATCTTTTCTTATTACAGAAATTACATTTTTAATATGATCATTGATAGCATTATGCATTACAAAGTTTATAACGTTGTTATATTTACCTTCAGGTGCTTTTGATGCTACTAAAAATGCATAATTGCCTTTATTATCAACATATGCGGCAGTGTTTTTTTCTACTTCAGACAAATTAAATTTAATAGTATTTTTTTCTATTGAGGCTGCTGCTTTCTCACCATTAATATATTTAAAAATGGCAAGATGTTCTTTTGTTAATTCAATAACTTTATAGCCTCTGTCTTTTAAAATTTCTCCGGCTTTACCTATCGCTTTGTCAGATGTATCTGTAACAAATAAAGCTTGTCTTACCTTGCTATAGTAATCTCTATCTTCCTTTGGAATAAAGATAGGTGCCAGATTACCATCGGCATTATAATTTTGATCAAACTTTAAAGATGCATTAGTTTCAATAACTTTATCTACCTGTGAAGAAAGTTCTTTAACTGTTTTTTGAGTATCTCCTGCTATTTGCTTGCCAGTTATACCTAATTGTTTCAAAACTGGATCAACAGCACCGGATTTACCAAGTGTAATTCCAACAAGTAAAGTTGCAGCAAGAGCTATGCCTTTAATGATATTTTTTTTGTTCCTTTTAAGAAATGGAACTGCTTTTTTTACTGCATCCTGTTCTATATCACCTGAAAAACTAACATTATCTTGTTGATTTTTACTTGAAAATGTTACATTTTCCTTCTGCATTCCCGCTTGTCTTTTAATTTTGTTTTCATAAAAACTAACGGTATTCGGATTACTTGCTACTTTCATCTTTTTCTCCTTTTGACGGTGTTTTGTTATTTAAAAAGCTTATAATTATTATATTTTTAAAAATTTTTTCTAGTTGATTAAATGCGCTAAAAAATTTTTTGTTGATAGAAAATGCAAGGTATATTTACAAAATTTAATTATTATTCTCATTTCAGAAAACATATAAACATGAAATACAAGGCTATTCAATTTATTATTTTTAAGTCAATTATAATTTTTATGATAAAAAACTGTTACAATTTTGCATTTTTAATCTTTTAGTGCTTCTTTATGCATTTTGTCGTTTCATTCAGCAAAAACATGCCATCCGTAACATTTATCCTAAAATTTCAAATTGTAACAAATTGTAATTATTTTACTTAATAT
This sequence comes from Candidatus Gastranaerophilales bacterium, assembly GCA_028689995.1. Classification (GTDB taxonomy): domain Bacteria; phylum Cyanobacteriota; class Vampirovibrionia; order Gastranaerophilales; family UBA9579; genus JAQVCB01. The sequence goes on along the minus strand of JAQVCB010000029.1, from coordinate 15,193 downwards.
TGATCATTTTATTTAATATTTTAATTTTCTTTAATGTAATAATTAATATTTAATATTTAATATAAAGTTCATGGCTAACAAGATTTATTTAATTTCTGATTGTAACAAATTGTGACTGTTTTATTCGACAGTTAGCACTTAAATTAATATTTCAATTTTATTTATTTAGCGATCAAGCAAGAAAAATAGGATTTATTTAATATTAAAGAAATTATATTTTATTAAATTTATATGATTTTAAAAGAAGAAGGTTGGGAATGAAACGAGGACTATTAATATTTGGATTATTAACATTAATTTTAATGAACAATTGTATGTCAATAACTGCTCAAACCTACGAAGATAAGTCGTCAAAATTTTCTCTTTACATAGAAAATAATATGCAGTCAAGAGAATATATCCTTGGGCCAAATGATGTTATTAATATCACGGTGTTTGAATCTCCTGAATTTGACCAAAAAGGCATTCGGATTCCTCCTAACGGAAAAATAACACTTATGAATGTCGGAACAATTAATGTCACAGGTTTATCCATTGAAGAACTTCAAAATATGCTAATTCCAAAATATAAGAAATATTTAAATGACCCCCAGATTTCTGTAAATTTAGAGAAAACCAAGCCTTTAATTGTTTATATAGCAGGTGCTGTTATGAGTCCCGGTACATATGAAATGGAAACAGATGCTGTATGGGAACATAATGTATATAAAAATAGTTCGGAACCTGTTGTAAACAGAAAAACTCCTCTTTTATCAAACGTTATTGTCGCTGCAGGTGGAATATCATTTGATGCTGATCTTGAACATATAAAAATACAAAACAAGTTTGAAGAAAAAGAATATAATGTAAACTTGCTTCAAATGCTTGAAAAAGCGGACTCATCACAGGATATATATCTTATAGCAGGAGATTCCATTTATGTTCCAAAATTGCCAACACCTTTTGCTGTTAGTGATGAAAAGTACAAAAAATATGCAAGTTCAACTATTTCACCTAAAAGTATATCTGTTAAAGTGTTTGGTTATGTTAACAGTCCTGGATTGGTAAGTTTAGATTCAGCCAAATCATTAAATTTGAATTCTGCAATAGTAGCAGCCGGTGGTTATATGAAAGATTCAGCTTATGCACCGGGCAAAGTTTATTTAAGTCGGGCAGATAATAATGGCAAATTGGTCACAAAAGCGGTCAATCCAATGCAGAAGGATATTGTCATTATGCCAAACGATACTATTTATGTGGCTGAAAAACCCAGACCTCTTGTCGGCAAAACGTTTGATTATATGCACCGACTCATCCAACCTGTCAATGCTTTTGCATATACGTACAATAACTGGGCTCTCATGTTTTATCCTCACAGATATGGGGGGACATGGAATGGTATATAAAAAAATAGAAATATTAATGTCCTATAATTCAATGAATAACAAGATGAACAGGTAAAATATTTAGATAGTAAAATAATAAGGTTGATATATGTCAGAAAAAGTGATTAAAGATACATTAAATAACAGGTACGTTAAGAATTTCCTTAAAGATAGAAAATTAATTCTTATTATTATAAGTGTTGTAATGTTTTGGGCACTTTTCTATCTTTTAACATTTTATGATCAGACTTACAGATCTAAAGCTAAAATTTTGATAAAAGATATATCTACACAGGAATTTGTAACTGACCTGACAACTGAAAGTGATGTTAGATCGTTAACTTCTGTAGGAAATCCTATTCTTAACCAGATTGAAATATTAAAATCTTATCAGCTATCGGATTTTCTATTCCATTATATTAAAGAATATTACCCTGATAGAGTTAAATTTGTTAGAAATGAAGAAAAATACATAAAAAAGATTTTAAAAGCAAAGAATAAAGGCGGCACAGACGTTATTCTGGTCAGTTTAGACTGGAATAACCCTAAACAGTCTCAGGAATTATTAAACATTATTCTGAATAAATATCAGGAAATTAACCTCAATATGAATAAAGAAATAAGATCTCAAAGAAGAGCCTATATTGATAAAAAGGTAGCAGAATTAGAGGCAAAACTCTTAGATATCAGAACCAGAATAAAAAACTATAAAATTGATACGCTTGCAATAGATATTGATCAGGAAGCAAAAGGTTTAATCAACCAACAGCTTCTTTTCTCCACAAAACTGGAAGATAATTATGCCCGATATAAAAGCGCTGCATCAAGGGTAAAAGAACTGGAAAGCCAATTATCATTAAAAGCCAGAGATGCCGTTAATGCAGTTGCATTAGGATGGCAAAACTCTAATCTGGTTGATTTAAGATCAAAATTATATGATGCCCTGCAGGCTTATTCGTATGACTCAATTAAATATGCTCAAACCAGTCCGAAAATGATTGCTCAAAAAAATAAAATTGCTACACTTAAATCTGAAATCAATGAACAGGTAGAATTATCCCTTGGGAAATCCAAGGGAAACAGAAGATTAGGAATATTTGATACAGTCAGGGCAGGTCTTGTTAATGATTTAGTTCAGGCAAAGACTGATTTAATGAGCCTGGATGCAGAAGGTGCCTGTTTAAGAAACAGCATCAACAAGATTAAAGGTGAAAAGACAGGAATTCCTGAAAAAAAATATAACCTTGATAATCTTCAGCAGGAAGAATCTAACATTAGTATAGCGTACAATGAGCTGAAGAAAAAACAGATTGAAGCTAAAATCAAAGAAGCTGAAGCTATAAGTAATACTGTAATTATTGATCCTGCCAATTATCCTAAAAATGCGGCTTTTCCAACTATTTTACAAGTTCTTGCCATTGCAATGATTTTAGGAATAAATATAGGTTTAGCAAGTTCAGCTTTAAAAACCTATATTGAAGACATTTGTGAAGGTGATGAAGCCATAGAAGAAGTAACAAAAGGACCTATTCTCGGAACTTTACTATGGTTAAAAGATCAGAATAACCCTTTCAGTATCAGACTTTTCAAGATTGCATATGAAAATATTTTATCTAACTTTATAATCAGATGTTTTAACAAAGATTCAAAGGTTATATCTTTTACATCGTCATCTATAACAAAAAGAGGATCTACTATCATTTATACTTTAGCGACAGAACTGAGAAAATCCGGGCATAATGTTGTGGTTGTTGATACAGATTTCAGATCTCCAACTCTTCTTAAAGATGCCAATATGACAGATCACGTTAAAATTAATTTGTCTGAAATGATAATAAGCATCGAAAAAGATATAAAACAAAATAAATCTGTAGATCCAAAACTTATTATTTCCTCACTACTGAAAGATAAAAATGGACTGTTTCTTCTCGGAAACAAATCACAGATCAATGAACCTTATGAATATTACGGAACAATTGCATTCAGTCTTATAATTAAGGCTTTAAGAGACCATTTTGAATGGGTTCTTATTGATACGTCTCCTGCAACTGTTGCTCCTGAATTTTCCATTATATCCAGACTCTGTGATGGAGTAGTTCTCCTGACAAACTATACTGCAACATATTCAACACTTTCAAAAATAACAAAAATATTTACTTCCAATAATATTCCATTTATTGGAAGCATAATCAGAAAAAAAGATGCAACGATGGAAAAAGAGTATACAGAATTTACAAGTGATAGATCTTTACCGCACAGAACTCTAAAAGAACGTAAAACTGTAAGAGGTTGAGTTGAATATCTCTTTTAATAAAAAGAATGAAGTAAGTTTTGGCAATTTAAAAATAGAAGGCAATATATTATTTCTGTTAGCTTTTGTATTAATTACTTTAAGTCTTTTCTTTTTTATAATACCTATTGAATACATTTTTTATGGACTTTTAACAGTTATTTTAGGAGCTTTCTTCTATCTCAAACCTCAGTATGCTTTTTATTCGGTTATTTTAACTATACCTCTTATGAAAAGGTATAGAGACTTCCCTATAAGCTTTACTGTCAATGAAATAGCTCTCTTTGTCTGTACTTTTACAGTGCTTGCAAATATATTATTTAGACATGAAAAAATAAATATAAGAACTTCTATTGATAAATACTTAGTTGTGCTTTTAATTTTATTTTTTACAGCCGGAATAACATCTGAAAGTGATAATGGTCTTTTAGCAGCATTTAAATTTACGGAAGCAATCCTGATTTACTACATTACAGTCTATTTTATCAGAACTAAACAGACTTCAATTGCTGTTATATTAAAATATCTTATATTAACAGCCATTGTGCAGGCATTATTTGGTTTTATTCAGTCTGTTGCAGGTACCTCTTTTACATTTCATGATAATTTATATTATTCCAACAGAGGAATTTTAGGATATTTCGGCATAGGTTCCAAAGTTGTCTGGCATGGCAGGGGGACGATGCTTCATTTTAACAGTCTTGGTTATTTCTTATCCTTAATTTTCCTATGTTTTCTACCTATATATCATTATGTGCTAAAAAATAAAACAATTGGAAAAATCGCATTGGGAATTTTACTGCTTGGCATAATAACAACCTATTCAAGAGGCAGTTTAATTGCTATATCAGTGGGTGGACTTATTTTTCTTTCTCAGGTGATGAAGAATAAAATAAAATTTGCAGCAATTACTGTTATCTTAATATTAATAACTATTTTCCTCTCAATTTATTTAAGTGAAACCAACTATGTAATGACTGTTAACCCAAGAGACAATATTTGGAATACTGTCTGGTCATCTATTACAAGTTGCACAAGATATTTATGGTTTGGCGCCGGACTTAATTCTTATAACGTAGTCGTATGGCCTTATTTTTTACGTAATGAAAATCCTGTATTTGCACATGATTTTTACCTTCTTTGTATTCAGGAAATGGGGCTAATTGGATCAGTTGTTTTTCTATCTTTTTTTATTTATTTACTTTTCAGCACATGGAAAAGATTCAAAAATTCTTCAGGATATTTTAAAATATTAAATTTTTCACTATTGTTGGTGCTTGTAGAATTTTTCATAAACGGAATTTTCGATCATTCTTATGTATTACCGGCCTTTAAAGTAGTCTTATTCTTAATAATTGGAATTGTATATGCAAAAGATAAAAAATATCTTATTAAATCAACTTAAAAACAGCCTTATAAAGAATTTTAGCATCACGTTCGCTGAAACTATAATTACCAAGGGAATAAACTTAGTAAATATATTACTTTTGACGCGAATTCTGGGGCCTGAAGATTATGGAAAATATTCACTTTTATTTGTCTCAATGATTTTTTTAAGCGGTTTTTTAGATTTTGGGATGGAAAATACAGCTGTAAGATTTTCTGTTAAAGAAAAATCACAAAAAAATTCTATTTTTGGCCTTTATTTTATTACTAAACTTTGTATTCTGGTATTTATTACTCTTGTTTTAGCCTGTTTCGGAAAATCCATTTTTATCGCCTTTAATAAAACAGATTTGGTTCAATATATTCCTTTCCTTATATTCGGATTAATTGGAGAGTCATTATTTTTTGTTAATGACACTTATCTACAAGCGATGCAGCAATTTAAATTAAGAGCTGCTATAAATATCAGCAGATATTTGATTAGTTTGATGTACATCTCTGTATTGGTCTTTCATAAGATTTTACTGTTAAAATATATTTTCTTTATTTATCTAATACCGCTTTGTTTTTCAGTAGTCTTTATTTTCAGGTATATAGATTTTATTAAGAGCTTTATCCGCAACAAAATAAACAAGCCATTGTTTCAGGATATTTTAAATTATGAAAAATGGATGTTTAATTTGGCTATAGGCAATAATGTCCTGACCAGAATTGATTTTTTTATGATTTCTTTCTGGGTAAAGTATGATCAAATTGGTATTTATAACGCAGCTTTTCAACTATCTTCAATAGTTTCCTTTTTACCTTTTATACTGGGAAAAGTAATGCTTCCAAAAATGTCGGAACTTGATGCTTCTGAAACTTTTGCCTATGTTAGAAAATCAATAAAGCCATTAGCATTTGCGTCTTTGGTTATTGTATGTTTTATTCCTGTTGCTGCTTTCTTTGTTCCTGTTTTGCTGGGTGCAGAGTATAAACAATCTACATTAATATTGCAGATACTGTTGTTTGCTTTTGTTATTTTACTATTAACAGTACCGTTTGAGCAGGCATTGTATTCTCTGGGAAAGCCTAAACTGATTTCTTTAGCCAAATACATTCAGATTTTTGTAATAATAATTCTCAACACTCTAACTATTCCTAGGTATGGAATAAATTGGGCAGCTATAAATGTTGTTATTACAAGAATAATCACATTATTTATTTTGTACTGTATATATAACAAACAGGAAAATCTGTTTATTAATAAAAACGGGTTATCCAGAGAGGATGAATCTTTATATGGACAAACCTAAAAGTACAATTAATATTTTGCATTTAATTTCATCTTTTGAAGTTGGCGGGATTGAAAAGATGCTGGTCAACTTCCTTAAAAATTTCTCTGAATCTGATTTTAAATATACATTGGTAGTAATGAATAATTCAGTAGATGAAAATCTTAAAAATGAACTATTATCTACCGGTCATAACATATATTTTCTGGATAGAAAAAAAGGACATCTGCATCCAAAATATATTTTTAAACTGCTTAAAATTATTAAACAGCACAATATAGATATTATTCATTCACACAACTTTGGCAGCAAGTTTTGGAGTATACTTTGTAAACTCCTTTTACCAAGGTTAAAGCTGGTTTTTTGTTTTTCAGACACAAATATTGCCAATAAATTCAATAAATTTCATGTTTTTATACAAAATCTGGCAATTGATAAAAATATCTGCATTTCAAAATCCATTTATCAGGAATGCGCCAAAGCAGGTATAACGAAACTTATACAAATTTATTACGGAATAAATACTGATAACCTGAGACCAATCAGCAAAAAAATATATGAACAACCTTTAAATATTATAAATGTAGCGAGAATTACTCATTTAAAAAAAGGTCAGGATATTTTAATTAAAGCTCTTAAAATCTGCAAAGATAAAGGCATGAAATTAAAATGTAATTTTGTTGGCGGAATTTGCGATAAAGACAAAATTTCCATTGAATATCTGAAAAAATTAACTAAAGAATTGGGACTTGATGAAGAAGTGTCTTTTTCAGGAAACAGATCTGATATTCCGTCATTATTGGCTGAAAGTGATCTTTTCATACTGCCTTCCCGTTATGAAGGACTCGGACTTGTTTTATTAGAAACTATGGCAGCAGGTTTACCCATCATTGCAAGTAATATTGACGGCCCTGCTGAATTAATCAGGCATGGAAAAAATGGCCTTTTATTTCAAAATGATAACGAATTTGACCTTGCAGAAAAAATATACAGCCTCTATAAAAATCCTGAAGAAATGTTTAATTTAGCAGAAAATGGCCAGAATTTTGTGAAAAACTTTGATATTTTAAAAATGTGCTCAAATTATCATCAGCTGTATAAAGATCTTTTGGATGACAAATCTTCAAAATCAGTTTTAATGATAGGATCTGATACTTCTGTAAAAGGAGGAATGTCCACTATCATAAATCTTTATGCGCATAATGGACTTTTTGAAACAATCTCAACTTTCCTGCCTTCTCATAAAGATGGCAATCTCATTTTTAAGACCTTATTCTTTATAAACTTTCTGATTAAATATTTATTTATTCTATTCTTTTCTACTCCAATAAAAATTGTTCATGTCCATTCTTCCTATAATGGCAGCTTTTTCAGAAAAGCTATTATTCTTCATTTAGCAAAAGTTTTCGGTAAAAAAACAATCTTTCATCTGAACGGTTCAAGGTTTAATATTTTTTATGAAAACTCATCGGGTTTTATTAAAGCTTTAATCAGGCATACATTGAATAAAACTGATCTTATTATTGTTGTATCAAAACAATGGAAGAAAGATATTGAAGCTAAACAAATAAATTCCAGAATAGAAATATTATATAATCCTGTACTGGTTCCAAAAATCCAAAAAGAAAAAGAAGAATCCGAATTGATTAATGTCCTTTTTATGGGCAAAATCTGCCATCGCAAAGGAGCTTACGATATAGTTGAAGCAGCAAAATTAATTAAAGATCCAAGAATAAAAATAACTCTTTATGGAGACGGTGAAACACAAAAATTTAAGGATCTGGTAGAAAATTTTAATCTTGAACAAAATATCAGAATTGAAGACTGGATCTCGGATAGTAAAATCAATGAAGTATACCAAAATGCTGATATATATATCTTGCCATCTTATAATGAAGGATTGCCGCTATCTGTTCTTGAGGCAGTATCAAACGGTATTCCTGTCATAACAACTAATATTGGCGGTATACCTGAAGCTGTAAAAAATGAAGTAAACGGATTTTTAATTGAACCCGGCGATTATAATCTCTTGGCTGAAAAGATAATATTACTTGCTGATAATAAACTACTTAGAAACCAGATGGGCGCAGCGGGATATAAAATTGCCAAAGAAAAATTCGATGTTAATATTATAATAAATCAGTTAACAGCCTTTTATAAAGAGTTATACCGATTTGCAATCTACTAAGTATTAACAAGGGGTTGCAACCCCTTGTTAGACAAGATCGTTAATAATGTTTTGACTACAAATTGGTATTAACTGGTAATTAAACTCTTTATAAAAATATGTGTCATGCTGAACTCGTTTCAGCATCTAAATAGACCTTGAAACGAGTTCAGGGTGACACAAGAAAAAAATAATAAATATATCAGTTATAAATTATTCACAAATAAGAGTTATTATAATTTCAAAAGGTAATTCTAATGGGTAAAAAGTCATTTATTATTGGTAGTTTTCTATTTGCAAATATAGTTGGGATTACAATATTTGTATTTGGACTGGCTCCAGCTAATTTTAATTTTATCAATATTGAAAATTTAATTAAACCTACACAAGCTGAAGAACCTATGGATCACGCTTTTTTTAGAAGCAATTTCGATTCCGGCAAAATTCAGCCACACCCGAATAAAGATGATGGATGGTATATTCAGGCTAATCCCGGTGATATCAAAATAGTTGATGCTCCCGGAGGTAAAAAAGGTAAAGCTTTAAGAGTTTCAATAAGTAAGACTGAAGACTTCGCCGGGGTTGCCAATGGCTCTCCAAGAGCTGAATTATTGAGACCGAGAGAATTTTATCATGGAGAAGATTATACTATCAAGTGGAAAACCTTTTTACCTGATAACTTCCAATTTGATAATTCTTCCAACGAAGAGATCATCACCCAAATTCATCAGGATGCTGCTTCAGGCTCGCCTCCATTTGCTTTAGGTTTGGCCGGCAATAAATATTTTATGGTATCTGACACCCCTCTTGGAAAACAAAAAAAATTTTTTGGTAATGCTGAAATAGATTCCGGAAAATGGATAGACTGGACCTTGCATTATAAGCCATCTTTTAGCGATGAAGGATTATCCGAATTATATAAAAATGGTCAGTCAGTTGCAAAATTTGTTGGACCCAACACTTATCCAAACAATGACATCGGATATTTAAAAATAGGAATATATAAATGGTTTTGGAAAAAGCCGTCATATCCATCAAAAGTAGATTCTTTAACCATCTACTTTGATGATATAAGCATATCTCAAAACTTTAAGTAATAAAAAATATGTAAATTATTATTAAAATCTTAATTCTAATTTGAATATTATAATGAAATTCCTGTATTTTTGGTATAAGATTTTACGTGTTTATATTTAATATTACAGGCTTTTTAACAATATTTTACAGGAAAAATCAATGATAAATGCTCTAGCTCAAAATATTTCTCCTGACAAAAGCAATAGAAATAGAGCTTATTTGAATTTTAACAACACGGTTGAAAACTCATTTGCCATTCAAAAAAACGAACAAAACCCTAATTTTAGGCAAAAAGTTTTATTTTATTATATTCCACAGCCTATTTCTTTTAAATATTATTTTGCATTCAAGGAGTTGGAAAATCTTCCCTGTCCTTGTTGTGGCAGAACAATGACAACAAATAAAGAAATTGAAGATTTTGTTAAAAATATGACTATAGCAAAAGGAAAAGATATAGCTGTCTGTCTTGAAAAATATAAGGACAGATTGCCTGATACCGAAAGAAATGTTGCTAATATATTGATAAAATCCGCCAAAAAGAATGAGAATTTACAATTAGACGAATTATTAAAACAAATATTAAAAGAACCAAAACAAAAACTTGAAACAAAACAAAGAGAGATCTTAAAAGAAATAGCCGATTTGTCAAAAGGTCTGACCGGTGAAACATATAAAATAATCCAAAAAGACATATCACAGATAGATTCAATAATTAAAAAAGGAAGAAACGGCGATCCATTTAAAAGAAAGAAACTGATTCAAGGCCTTGAAAAAGTGAGAGATAATGAATCCAATCCTGATAATAAGAAAATATTAGAGAATATTGTTATCAAAGCAGAAGACATTCCGACATCCGGTGCTGATGCCGAAGCATTTATTGTTAAATACAGCCGAAGAAAACCTTCTGAAATTGCTCACAGAATAATAGAACCTTCTCAATCCACAGCAGAACATATTCGTCCTCATTGTAAAGAGGGGAGTAACAGTCCTGCAAACTATTTAGCTGAATGCAAAAAATGTAACAACGATAGAGGAAATATGTCATATGTTGACTGGTTAAAAATTCACCCTGAAATGATCGATAATAGCCAAAAATATATGAATGAAATTATACACAGAATAATTATTGGTGAAATTAAAGGATTTGATTATTACCCTCAAGCAGTAAAAAAGGCTATATATGATGAATCAGGACAACAAATCAATCTTGATATTTCAAAAATGGATGAACATAAGAAAGAAAAACTCAGTAAAACAAAGCAAGCCAGACTAGCCTTGCCTTCAGATGTTCAATTGAATGTTTTTGCCTGAAATTATTTATAACTTATGCCCCTCTACCCCTAATAATGCCAGGACACTTGATGATTTTTGATTAGTTTGAGCTAACAAGCTGCCTGAAGCATTCTGCAATATTTGAGACTTGATTAAATTTGAACTTTCTTTTGCTACATCTGTATCTCTGATACGAGATTGAGCCGCTGTCAAATTTTCACTTGTATTATGCAAATTGTCTAAAGCACTGCTTAAAACGTTCTGCATTGCACCTACAGATGATCTTCTGTCATTAACTGTACTCAGGGCATTATCTATACTTTCAAGCATTTGAGACGAACCTGCAGAATCTAATGCCTGATCAAGATTTTTTGGGATATTTAATGAATCTGTAGAAACTGAATTCAAAGCAGATCCAATCTGCATTGAATTATTTTTACTATCAGAATTTGCCCCTACTTGCAGCGACAAATTACTGTTACTTCCATCAAGAAGCTTCATCTCATTGAAAGAAGATGTTTCTGAAACTCTGTCAATTTCATCCGATAAAGAAGAAATCTCTGATTTAATAGCATCAAGCTCTTCTTTCCCATTGGTACCATTAGCAGCCTTGAGAGTCAGTTCTCTCATTTTTTGCAAATTATCAGTAATATTGCCTAAATCAGAATCAGCTGTTTGCAATAAATTTGCACCGGCCTGAACATTTTCAGAAGCTCCTTGAGAACCTCTGGACTGTATTTCCAACTGATCAGCAATTATACTTCCTGCAGCATCCTGGATAGCATTCATCTGTTTACCGTGAGCTATTTTTTCTATTGATTTAACAGCTTCTTTATTTGCAACATTAAGGCTTCTTTGTACAATTGATGAATTCGTATCATTATTAATCTGCATATTATTCATGATTATCACCTATTAAAATTTATTATCTTAATATTTTATACCCAATAAAATCAAATTATTATCAAAATTTTAATCCAAATAAAAAAATATTTACAATTAAGGAACCGCTGCATAAGGGGAGTGTTGAAAAATAGTTAAATAGCTCTTATTTTCTATTTTGTAACACGACCCTATCAAAAGTGAAAAATGGCGGAAACGGTTTTGCGGTAGCGGGAGTGAAATAATGCTGAAGCTGCTGCGGGTAGCAGGAGCTGGAGGCATTATATAACTCATTCCAAGTTTCCGCCATTTTGACACTAGACGTGGGGGACGTAAGACGAAACAAAAAACAAAGTTTTTTGAATTCGTCAACAGTCCCATAAGTAATTTTTGTTAAGAAGTTAAAATTTGCAGTCGACTCTTGTAAAAGCAAGCGGGAGTAAAGAAAACGATATTTTGGTAGTTATGCATAATCTTAATTAAACTAAATAATCCCTCCAATCAGGAGGGATTATCGTTAAATATTATGATAACAGTATTATCTTTGTGCTGGCGGTTGAACTGGTGCAGGCTGTGGTGGTGCAAGTTCTTCTGGTTGAGGCTGAGGTGGCATAGGTGCTGGCGGTGGTGCTTCCGGTTGAACTTGTTCTGGCTGAAACTGAGGTGGCATAGGTTGTGGAGGTTGTTGATTTTGACCACAACCACTTAAAATCACTGTTGCGCATGAAGTTAATAACATGCCTGTTAAAATAAATTTAATCTTTGACATAATCCTTACCCCTCTGATAAATATTTTTCATCTAAACTACAAAAACGTTTCTTCAAGGTTATTTTATGTCTGGTTATGAAAAAAATCAAGCAACTTTTAAAGTATTTCTTTGTATACGATCAAAAGTGAAGTTTTTTAGCTCTAAAAAAGATGTTATACTAAAACGAGTTTATATTTCCGAAGGCTTGTGAACGAGTTATTAAAAGCCTCCAGCTCCTGCTGATCGCAGCAGATTCAGCTTTTTCACTCCCACTATCACCTCCAAAAATAACACTACTACTACTGAATACCACTTTTTATTTGTTGTAAGAATCCCAAATTCATTTTTGAAGTGGTATATTATAGATTTCGAACTATAGGCAATTATGTAAATAAAAGGAACGCAAAATTGACTAATAACTTAAAAGAGTCTGTAAAAAAGCTTAAACTGTTTGATGCTGTAACAATAGTTGCAGGTTCAATGATAGGTTCAGGCATATTTATTGTTTCCTCAGACATAGCACAACAGGTAAATTCGTCCGGATTATTACTTATTGTCTGGCTTGTAGCCGGAATTTTAACAATACTCGGTGCATTATGTTATGGAGAATATGCTGCCTGCTGGCCACAGGCCGGAGGCCAGTATGTATATCTAAGAAAAGGATGGGGAGAACTTATAGGATTTCTCTGGGGATGGACTTCTTTTCTTGTAATTCAGACCGGCACAATTGCTGCTGTTGCTGCTGCTTTTGCTAAATTTCTGGGAATATTGTTTCCTGCTGTCAATTCAACTCATTATTTAATAAATTCTCACTATTTTTCTGCCTCTTATCAGCAAATTGCAGCAATATTACTGATTATTCTTATAACAGGCATAAATCTTGCAGGAATTAAAATAGGCTCAATCATACAAAATATTTTTACCGTTACTAAAGTTTTATCTTTAGCAGGATTGATATTATGCGGAGTTTACTGGGGATTAAATTCTCCTGATATTAATTTATCTAATACTTTAACCTTACCTGCTTTCGATGTAAGTCTGTTGCCAATAATAGCTGTAGCAATGGTCGGTGCTCTGTTTTCATCTGATGCATGGAATAATGTTACATTTATTGCCGGTGAAATTGAAAAAGCAGAAAAAAATCTTCCCCTTGCCCTGATAATTGGTACAGGGTCTGTAATATTACTATATTTATTGATCAATATGGCTTATCTGGTGGTATTACCATTTAGTGCAATTCAACATCCTTCTGAAGATATAATTGGAGCTGCATTTATGGGTTCTATCTTTGGTTCATACGGCATGAAAATAATTTCAATAATAATATTAATTTCAGTTATCGGATGTATTAACGGCTTAATACTTGCGGGAGCAAGGGTTTTTTATGCCATGGCAAAAGACGGCCTTTTCTTTAAAAAATTATCAAAACTTGGCAATAAATCAGGAGTACCTGAAAATTCTTTAATACTTCAGGGGATCTGGGCATCTATACTTGTAATGAGCGGGTCATACTCACAGCTTCTGGATTATGTTATATTTGCAGCTTTAATTTTTTACGTAATGACAATAGGCGGACTATTTATTTGCAGAAAAAAATATCCTGATATTCCAAGACCTTATAAAATTATAGGATATCCATATATTCCTTTAATCTACTGCATTATTGCCTCATTTATTGCAATAAATATTCTAATCTCAAAACCTTTCTATGCTTGGGCTGGATTATTTATAGTTATAGCAGGTATTCCTGTTTATATTTTCTGGAAAAAAAAAGACAATATTAATATTGAATCTGAAATTGCAACTGAAGAATAAATTTTTTCTTGTAAAGAAATTTAAATTCTCTCAACCAAAAATAACAATAAATAGCCTTTAGAATCTTTATAAACACAGAAATAAAATTTAAGGTTTATAACAGATTATGTTTTGCAGTTTTCCACACAAGAATCAATATAATTATAAAAAATCAAATATATCCTTTGAAGGATTAAAGGAAAATCTTAGACTTGGAGAAAAAGTTTTAAAAGAATTTAACGGAGAATTTGGAAAACCTAAATCTAACACCTTTATAAATGCAAAAATATTGCAACATCAAACAAATCAAGCTTATATACCTGTTATTCAAAAAATATCATCTGTATCAGATAAATATAATAAAGAAGTTCGATCTCTAAGAAACAATATGACTGGTGATTATCCAACATTAGACGAATATATAAATAAATTAAAAGAAATGGTAAAAAACACTAATTATGCAAACTGCGGAGAACAAACCAATATTATCCAGTATAAATTACTTCAACAAGGAGAACTTCCTCATAATATCCGTCTTTTAATCACAGAAAAAACAACCAACAAAAAACAGGAAAATCTATGGGATCATGTTTTTACGGTTTTTGGACAAAAAAAATACGCTCATTTAAATTTTCCAAATGCATGGGGAAATCAAGCGGTAATTATAGATGCCTGGTCTGGTATTGTGACAAAAGCACAGGATGCACTAGATTACTTGAAGCAATTTATGTGTTTTGATCCGCAAAAACATAATATATCTTACACCTGCATTGATAACCAACTTTTCAAAAATCATGTCTATGATATGAACCAAAAATCTCAATTCCGTCAATTTGGATAAAATATCTGTTATTACTGAATTATTCTAGATGTCATCCTGAATTTATTTCAGGATCTAATAATTTTAGTAATTCAAATTAAATAATTCATTAAATTCT
>JAQVCB010000028.1 GCA_028689995.1 Candidatus Gastranaerophilales bacterium | reverse complement strand
TAAATGTTTCAATCCACGCCCCTGTGTGAGGGGCGACCTACACCTTGCGAACTATATCCTTTTAATAAATAGTTTCAATCCACGCCCCTGTGTGAGGGGCGACTATTCAATAAAGGAAACTTAACAGAAATTCTGTTGTTTCAATCCACGCCCCTGTGTGAGGGGCGACACTATTACCGTGTGAATAACTATTATTAATATTATGTTTCAATCCACGCCCCTGTGTGAGGGGCGACGCGCTTTTTGCTCATATTCTTTTACTAAATCAGTTTCAATCCACGCCCCTGTGTGAGGGGCGACGCGGGTCTTGGTGGGGTGTAACTTGTAACTTATGTTTCAATCCACGCCCCTGTGTGAGGGGCGACATCTATAGCTACAGAATCTAAACTCATTCCTTGAGTTTCAATCCACGCCCCTGTGTGAGGGGCGACTAGCATTATTAACAGTATAATATCCAATAAAAGAGTTTCAATCCACGCCCCTGTGTGAGGGGCGACGGAAAAAATTGATCTTTTACTCCTTGAATTCTGGTTTCAATCCACGCCCCTGTGTGAGGGGCGACGAATCAACAGCATTTTTAACATATGAGCTTATTAGTTTCAATCCACGCCCCTGTGTGAGGGGCGACCCATTTAGAGTTCTTCCAATTTATCATTTAGCGGTTTCAATCCACGCCCCTGTGTGAGGGGCGACATATCAGTGATGCAAGTGCGGAATTAAGATAAATGTTTCAATCCACGCCCCTGTGTGAGGGGCGACCTTGCGCCTTTACAAATAGTATTTGTAATAACTTGTTTCAATCCACGCCCCTGTGTGAGGGGCGACAAAAAACAGGCGTTGGTTATGTTCAGGAAATTGTTTCAATCCACGCCCCTGTGTGAGGGGCGACGATCTTATTGATTATGTTGTTCCTTCTCAGGGTGGGTTTCAATCCACGCCCCTGTGTGAGGGGCGACTGTATAATTCAGCTAACTCATTGATAGCTGTCATGTTTCAATCCACGCCCCTGTGTGAGGGGCGACTTTTCAAGTCTAAGCCTTGTTAGCGCAAGATTAAAGTTTCAATCCACGCCCCTGTGTGAGGGGCGACCTGAAAATTCTAAACTTCTTAAAGCACTTATAACGTTTCAATCCACGCCCCTGTGTGAGGGGCGACAATGAGATCAGGGGATATATTCCAGCTTTACAGGTTTCAATCCACGCCCCTGTGTGAGGGGCGACACAGCTTTGTATCTATTACACATTCTTAAAAGTTTCAATCCACGCCCCTGTGTGAGGGGCGACTCTAAAAGTAGTTTGTATGGTGGTAATAACTATGTTTCAATCCACGCCCCTGTGTGAGGGGCGACTTTCTGAATCTATAGCCAAAACAGTATTTTTAATTGTTTCAATCCACGCCCCTGTGTGAGGGGCGACTTTTAACTCAAAAACGTTGCATTCCCTGCAACGTGTTTCAATCCACGCCCCTGTGTGAGGGGCGACATTGTTTTATTCCTTTGGTTAACTTTATACATGTGTTTCAATCCACGCCCCTGTGTGAGGGGCGACAGGAGGATTAAAATAAATGACAGACTACTCAAATGTTTCAATCCACGCCCCTGTGTGAGGGGCGACGAAAATATAGTTAACATTGACCCTGTTGTTAATGTTTCAATCCACGCCCCTGTGTGAGGGGCGACTGTATATCAAAATAATTTAATGTTTTTGCATATTTCAAGCAACGATTTCGCGTAACTAATTTTTTTATGCTTCATTAAATTAACTTTCTACATAAAAAATATCTTAAACTTCTTTTACAATCAATATTTGCGAACCTACCGGTAAAATCATGTTTACTTCAGGTTCGCAAGTAATTATACTATTAAAATTCCTTCAGGATCATAACCTTCTTTTGCACCAAAATGTTCTACCCTATGTTCCCAATTTTTTCCAAGATAATAATACCTTAAACTATCTGTTTTGGGATCAACCAAATTTTCAAGTTTATTTTTTAATTCAGCAAACTGAGCCGGATCAACAAGACATTCAAATACAGAATTTTGCACTCTTTGTCCCCAATTAACACATAATCGCGCTACTTGACGAAGTCGTCTTTTACCTGTTGGAGTTTCGGTATTAACGTCATATGTAATTAACACTAACATATTTATTTCCTTTTGCTATTTCCATATAAATGCAGGATAACCATCTAAGTCACCTCTTAAATGCCTTGCCAGCAGCATTGCCTGTGCATAAGGAATTAACCCCGATTGCATTTTTTCTTTTAAAAATGGATGAGTTATTTCTTCCTGTTTACGTTTATGCCAGCATTGTAGAACTTCTTTTCTTGTATCATCATCCATCAGAACAGCACCATTTTCTTTTATTGTAAAACCTTTTGCTTTAATCTGCTGTCTGTTAATAAGTGATAAAGCCATACGATCTGCGAGTACCGGTCTTAATTCTTCCATTAAATCCAGAGCAAGAGAAGGTCTACCCGGGCGATCCTGATGTAAAAAACCAACATATGAATCAAGTCCAACAGTTTCCAGAGCTGATTGTACATCATGAGCAAGTAATGTATATAGAAATGATAATAACGCATTCAAGAAGTCTTTAGGTGGACGTTTATTTCTTGATACCATATAAAAATCATCTTTTTGCTTTAAAATCAGTTCATTAAAAACACTAAAATAATTCTTTGCTGCATCGCCCTCAATTCCTCTCAAACTGTCAATATCTTCTGTTTTTTCCATTTGATTTATGCTATTTAATAAACGAGCTGATACATCTTCCAGTTTTGAAATGTCTATAACAGAGCCATGATCTCTAGTTACTCGCTGAAGAACATTTCTACTATTTAAAATCTTTGCCTGTATGCAATTTCTGGCTATTTTAATTGCTTCTTCTTTATTATCAGAAACTTTGTACTGTTTTTTTCGTAAGAGTACATTACCTTGAACTTCACCACTTACTCTTGCTAAAAATTTCCCGTATTCATTATTAAATGATAGTCCAACTCCTCTTTTTGCACAAAGCGACATAAGAGCCGGACTGGCTCCTGCATATCCAAAACATACTATACCTTCCAAAGTATGTATTGGCAGCCGCATTTTATCTTCACCGTCAATTTGTATTACTATATTTTCCCCATCTCTTGTTAGATATGAATTTGGGCTTGTTACAAACAGTGTATTTAAAAGCTTTCTCATTAATTATCTCCATAAATAGCCGTCTTAAAATATTTTTCTGCACTTGATTTAGGCATTTTTGGCATACATATATCAACCAGAGAACACATTTTACATCCTTTTTGAATTTCTGCTTTCGGGGTGATTCCTTTTTTAAAAAGATAATGCATTAGCTTTGCCAGTTCAAATGTTTGATTTCGCAGCTCTTCATCAAAAACAACTTCTAAACGGTGTCTTGTTTCTCCGTAATATAAATTTCCTGTTTCAATTTTCACATTAAACATTTCTTCCAGGCATATAGCTTGAGCGCACAGTTGAACTTTATCGCAATCGGTGTTTTTGGCTTTGCCTCTCTTATATTCAACAAGATTTATATGCCAAAATCCTTTATGCTTAGCCAGAGTAGTTGAATTTTCTCCTTTTTCAGTGGAAATAAACTCAACTACATCTGCTATCCCATAAAGCCCAAGAGTATAAGACACTATAGGCATTGCTCTGGAGACAATTAAGCCTTTTCTTTTTTCTGTAAATTCAGAATCATCCACTTTTTCATGCAAAATCTGTCCTTCAATGGTTCTAACATTTTCAACCCATTGTTTTTCCACATGAATCAAAGCCCATTGCCTTTTACAAAAAGAAATATGCTGAATGCCTGAAAGCATCAATAACTCATCTTCTGTGTACATTTTATAGTTTTTCTATAAGTTCAACCCCTTGAGGCACTGAGTTTCTATCTATTGAAACTTCATAATCGCTAAATGATCTAATAGGTTGAGTATTATCTTTAGCTTCTGCTTTTATCAGCTCAAAAAGTTTATGAGAAGGTGCATTACCAAGTTCACTATCATGTTTAAATACAATCAACTTTCTAACAGCCATCTTGCCTCTTGCTGCTGAGTGATCATGTTCAAACATATTTATTATAGCTTCCCACAAAAGCTCAAGATCATCTGTACTAAATCCTGTTTGCTGAGCTAATTTTGATGATATATATCCCTCTGCTTTATATAAACCGTATGGAACTATGAATTTTTTTCCAAATTCAGTTGATTTTGTTTCAGCGTCTTTTTCTGTCGTTATAGCCTGTCGAGTAATTGTTATTTCATTACTAATAACAGGATCTATACTACGTCCAAAGTTGATTTGAACAGGACCTCTAACTTGCCCGCAATTATAATCACCCGTTGTCATTACAGCACCAAAAGTGCGAATGTCAAAGTAGTTTTGACACATAAATGTTTTTGCATTTAGATCAGGTTTATCTTTACTTGCCTTTAATCCTTGTGATTCGAAAGCTTCTCTATGTTTAGCATTAAGAGCAACCCCCTGTTTTATATAAATTTTGTACCCTTGTTCGTCGTTTTTCTTTGTTTCAACAAAGTTTCTGATTTTTCTTTTTAAACAGACATCTGTAACTATTCCATAGCCTGCTTCTACATCAATTCTCGGCATATTGCCTGCATCAGGATCTCCGTTTGGATTACCATTTTCTACATCAAATAAAACTACAAATTCATGCCGATTTTTAATTAATTCACTCATTTTTACAACTCCTTATATTATTCACTCACTACTGCTATTTCAGATTGATCTTTTTTACGGAAAAAAGATTGTCTTTGATGATAATAACCAAGAATAAACAAACCTTGTTCCTCTAAATTCAAATGCATTGGAAAAGGCTTTGGAAGATCAAGTCCATCCATTATTTTACTTATTTCAATTTCATGCCATTTCCCTTTTTCATTAAGTTTTGCTATGTGATGATTTTTCAGCTTCATTAAAACTGGAAATACTGACCCAGGTGTTGAGCTTGCACTTGAGAAATAACTATCTTTGATTGTTTTATTGATTTTTTTTGTAAGGTCATCTTTTCTAACACTGTCTTCTTGTGTTCTTTCAAGCAGAGCAAAGAGTCTGCCTAGCCGATAAGCTGTGTTTGTACTTTCTTCATTCAAACTCACTTTTAATTCCTCCTTATATTTGTCACTTCTTCTGTATTTTCTTGTCAGATATGCTTTAATAACGGCAACTCTTGTATAATTTATTCCGTATATTTTTTTGTCTCTGTTATCTTGTTCAGCTTTTATTCGCCTTAAAATAGCTGCATAAAGATCCATAGGGTATGATGTTCCAGTAATTATTGCTCGCATCAATGCCCCACCTAAAAGAGGGGAGAATTCTTTACTATCTATTTTTCCCTCTTTAGATTTTCGGACTGTTTCACCCAAAATTTTCCATAAGGGAATCTTTTCTTTCGCATATTCAGGAATTCCTTCGATCTCTAAATCATCGTAATGCTGCTGAATTTTTTTGATAAAATCGCCAAAATTATCTCGATGAAAAAATCTTACCGATAGTCTTGCATTATTAGGGCTTAAGCCTAGAATATAAAACTTTGTGTCTTCTTTTAGTCCAAAATATGATAAATTAATACCTTGTTTTATTGAATCTAAAATATCAAAAATCATTCCTTCTGTTTTTTTATCAACTTCTATCTCCGGTTGATTTTCGTTTTCATCGCTATCATTCTTGAAAGAAGGGTTTAACAACTGACATATAATGTCGTTATATATTGTTTTTTCACTCTGTGCCCAAAAAACTGTTGATGCATCTGCAATTTGTATTTTTTGTTTAGAGCCTTTCTCTAGCATATAATTTAAAACCGTGGCATATTTAAAAGCGGATTTTTCACCAACTGGAGAGTTATAGCTTTGATCTTTATCATAAGATTTATAAGCATCTTCATTAAAACCTACTAAAGAGGCTCCTGCTGATTGAGCGTTCCATACTCCTCTTATTTTAGGATGTGTTCTTGCAATGATAGCTTCTTCACCTGTTACCAAACATTGAGTTAAAAAACCTTCTTTTTCTTGTGAATTATAATTCTGCCAAATTTCTTGAATTGCCGGTCGATTATGTATATAACCGAGTACTCCATCTAAAGTAAAGACTATATTTTTAGGTTTTATCACCTCTTTTGAAAATCTTGATATTGTTTCTAATTTTTCAAAAACATTATCTAAATTCCAGTTATTTAAAAAATTGATAATTGCTATTGCTCCTACATCTTCACTATTTTCAAGCAATTTTATATGAAAGGTTTTAAAAGCTTCAAAATAATCTTTTTTTATTTCTTTTTCGTTCACACCTAATACATAATCACTTTTATCAACTAAAAAATATGGCGGTGGATTTTTACCGGATCTAAGTTTTTGTTCAGGTACCATCATTCTTTTAGGTACAAGTTTTTTAATAATCTTTTTGCCTTTTTGTTCTTCCTGTTCTTTCCGCAAATCAATAAAATTAAGTAGTTCACCTTCTTTAGTCAGATTAATAGCAAAATTCACTTCAACTGAACTAAAATTTTCTTTTGCTATTGCATCAGAATTTTCTGACAAGATATCATAGTATTCACACAAGGCATTTATAATCATCTTTTTACCTCGATCTTTCCACAATCAATAATGCCTTTTTCCATTTTGGCTCTAAAAAACATTGGATTTTTATTGTTTTGAAAGTCAATATCATATAGCACAAAACCTAAATCAATATTTTGTTCTTTATAATAACTGTTAGGAAGGAGTTCTTCATCTTCAATAAGCTCAAAATTTACTCCAAATTCTCGACAGCCAAAATATGGAGTATTAAAGCATTGTCCCTGTTTCATTCTGCGTGTTGCAATGTTATAGTGTTTTTCTTCTGTGTCATCTACTCCAGCTTTTTCGGTAAGTTCAAAATGAGCATCTATAATGTAACAAACATCTTTTAAAACCATAGATGCCCTTTGCTGACGGTCTTCTTCTACGTCAAGGTAAAATACTGAATTATCCCCCTTCATTGCTTTTGTTACATTTCCTATAGGAATTTTGCTTTTCACTTCATTTCTTCTGATGTTTTCAAATTTTATCTCGTTAATTACATGGATTTTATCGATTATCCAAACTATTGCCGGTTTCCAGTGAATAGCTTCTAAAATTCCCCTTGCAGCAGAAGGAGTCATTACGTCGTAACTAACACGTTCCACTTTTAGTTCTGGTCTTGAAAATAGTGCATATTGACCCCAGACTTTTAACTTAATTCCATATCCCATATATACTCTCCTTTTTTATAACTAAATTAATAATAATTCAGATCCCTCAGGTAAAATCAGCCCTTCACTGCTGTCATAAATGTTTTCATCTACCAAAATAACAAACGAATCCTCTATAACTTTTAGCACTCCTCTGGCTTCCAGTGCTTCGTACTCTTTATCATAAATATTCACTGTATATTGACGTAATCCTTTAAGTAAGCCTTTTGAAAAATTAGTATTCAGCTCTTTTATCAGAGTTTTAGCTCTGGCATCAAACGGAACTATGATTGAATGTTGATTATTACTGATAAACTTAAATTCTTTAGCAGCTGATTTAAAGCTAAACTCAAGATCCTTATCATTTAACTTATTTATAATGTCTTGTTTATCAAATCCTTTTTTATCTTCAAGGCTATAGAGTTTGTTAAAATAAAATTCAATGGCTTTAAGCGACAAAATATCTTCAAAATTCCTTATAACCTCTTCGCCGACTGAAGCAGTTTTTTGTAACCAACCTCTTACTTTGCCATAATCTTCTGTTGTTTCAAAAACTTTAACCTCGCCGAGTTTTAATTTACCCTCACGATTACAGCGTCCCGCTGATTGGGCTATAGAGTCTATTCCAGCACAGGATCGATATACAACCGGGAAATCTACATCTACACCAGCCTCGATTAATTGTGTTGATATCACCCGACAAATTGAGTTATCTTTCTTTAGAACTTCTCTTATTTCTTTTAATACTTCTCGTCTGTGTTTTGGACACATCATTGTACTTAAATGATATAATCCATCCCGGGTTTTAAGTTTTTCATAAAGGTTTTTGGCATGTTTTCTTGTGTTTACAATACATAGGACTTTATCATTTTCTAAAATTTGTTTTGATAGTTCATCATCACTTAATTTACCAGCTTTATTGACTCTTACTCTCTTAAGTTTTTCATAAAGCTCACTAGGATCAGAAATGATTTCCTTTACTTCTAAATCAGAATATAAATTCAATGATTTCAATATTGCCGGTTGGGTTGCCGTGCAGAAAACTACTGTGCAACCATAATTTTCTACCAATTCACATAGTGCAAAAATACAAGGATCTAAAAGGTCTAACGGCAACATTTGTGCTTCATCCAGAATAATTACACTATTTGTAATATTATGGAGTTTTCTGCATCTTGAAGATTTATTTGCATACAACGACTCAAAGAATTGAACATTGGTCGTTGTAATTATTGGTATATTCCAGTTTTCACTTGCAAGTTTTAGCTTTAACGAAGAATCATTTATATGATCTTCTTCATCTATACTTTGTTTTTCTTCAAATAGATAATTGCTGTGATGTTCCAGTACATTTTCTTCACCAAAAATATTCCTAAATACATCTGCATTTTGTTCAATGATACTTGTAAAGGGAATAACATAGATAATTTTTTGCATATTATATGTAATGCAATGTTCAAGGGCAAATGCCATGGAAGATATTGTCTTTCCCCCACCCGTTGGAACAGTAAGTGAATAAATCCCTTTTGAACCTTTACCCGCTTTTTGACAATCTTTAAGAATTGAATTTCTTATTTCATTAATATTATTTTTAGTCTTGTTAAAACTGTTTAATCTTTTATTTAATTCTTCATAAAAATAACTTATGTCAGGAGGTTTCTTCCGATGAGTGGATTTTTCATAATTCATAAATTCTTCTGTGTCTAAAAAATCAGCATCTACAAGGCAGGAATAAAGCATCTTTACTAAAAATGAGACTGAATAGTAAGGATGGATTTTATTTGGTTTTATATTAAGTGGAAATTGTTTATTTTCTAAAAAAATATCATTTCGATATGCATCATAGTTTTCAAGTTCTTTTTTTAGCCTTTTTGCCAGATATTCATCTTTTATATCATTGCCCCAATCTCTCAAACCACCATGATGACAGGCAATGATATAACTCATTAATTTGCCTATATTATTCCCGAAAATAGCAAAGGCTTCCTTAGCTCCAGCTGTTGAATGATCGACTTTTTTTCCACCTTCAAGAATGCGCTTTTGAAATCCTGCTGAATATTTGCCAATATCATGCATTAAACCGGAATAATAAGCTAATTCTTTAGCATTAAAATTTTCCGCAAATGTTTGGGCTTTTTTAGCAGTATTTTCTAAATGATCTTTAACTGTTTGCCAATTATCTTTTGACTCGCCCTCTTTTGAATGCGCATAATATTCCATCTAACTCCATCCCTTTTTAACATGTATTTAACAACAAATATATGTAAAATATACAGATATATTTTCAGTTTTTACAAATAACACATAAATTATAAAATAGTTACATGTCAAATATGGACATTATACGATTATTTATATTAAGAAGCTGTTTTGTTAAAAAATGAAAAATATGTCAACCTGTAATTGTAAGCAATTATGAGGTGAAAACGGTGTATCCTAGTGACTTAACAGATATTGAATGGGAAGGTATAAAACATTTTTTTGATAGACCAGATTCAAGGGGCAACAAAGGTTATCATGATAAAAGAACCATAGTAAATGCAATATTTTATGTAATTAAAGGTGGAATCCAATGGAGAATGTTGCCAAATGATTTTCCGCCATGGGAAACAGTATACAATCATTTCTATAGACTTTGTAAACGTGGAATATGGGAAAAAGTTCTTGATTTTTTAAACACAAAACATCCTAAAAAAGAAAACAGAGAAGCCACTCCCAGTTATGCAATAGTTGATTCCCAAAGCGTAAAAACACAATATGCAAGCGAAGATATAGGCTTCGATGGTGGAAAAAAAGTAAAGGGCAGAAAAAGACATATTTCGGTAGATATTCTAGGCAATTTACTTTGTATAAAGGTACATGCAGCTAATATCCATGATACAAAAGCAGGTTGTGATATATTTCAAACAACCTTGCAAAAAAATTCAACAATAAAAGCATTTTCAGCAGATGCAGGTTATAGAGGAACATCTGTTGATAATGTTCATGATGTTTTAAGTAAAATGATTGATATATCAATAAAAATCAAAGATGAATTTGCTGTATTGCCTAAAAGATGGATAGTTGAAAGAACTTTTGCATGGATAAATAATTTCAGAAGAGCTTCAAAAGACTTTGAAATATTGACTTCGACCGCTGAAAATATTGCAAGAATTGCAATGATAAGGATTACTCTAAAAAAATGTTTTTAATAAAACAGCTTCTAAGGCTTTTAAAATTTCAGCAGGAATGATAATTAGTCTAAAAGTAATTCAACCAGACTTCTTACATAAATACCATTATGATATAGGTCTTTAATAAATTCTAATTGATTTAATGATGATTTAATGGCATAATAATGGCAAGTTAATAACGTATATAGAGGTAAAAAAATGCCATTAAATTTTTCACCTAATTATACAATTACTTCTAAAATTGCTAATGCTTTGCTTAAAATAGAACGAATAAAAGAGAGAATCAAAGGTTTACCAATAACGCCTTCTGTTTTAGCAAGTTTAAGAGAAAGTGCAAAACTTTATTCCACGCATTATTCTACTTTGATTGAAGGTAACAGGCTTTCTGAAAAAGATGTCCAAGATGTGATAAAAGAAAATAAGAGTTTTGATGGAAGAGAAAGAGATGAAGGTGAGGTTAAAGGTTATTATTCAGCTATTGCAGAAGTTGAAAAGATTGCCGAGCAACAAAAGTCTTTGACCGAGAAGAAAATACAATTAATTCATGCTTTAGTTTCTTCAAATGGTATAACTAAAGTAAAGCCTTCACCATTTAGAGACGGACAAAATGTTATTAAGGATAGTTTAACTGGCAGAATAGTTTATATGCCTCCTGAAGCTAAAGATGTTCCTGATTTAATGAATGCGATGGTAAATTGGCTTAATGAGACAAAAGAGGAACTTCCTTGTTCCATTAGAGCAGGAATAGCTCATTATCAATTTGCCACAATCCATCCATATTATGATGGTAATGGTAGAACTGCCAGACTCTTAGCAACTTTAATTCTTCATTTAGGTGGATATGATTTAAAAGGACTATATTCGCTGGAAGAATATTATGCTAAAAATCTTTCAGCTTATTATGATGCAATTACTGTTGGGACTTCTCACAATTATTATATGGGCAGAGCTGAAGCTGATATTACCGGTTGGGTACAATACTTTGTTGAAGGTATGGCAGAAGCTTTTGAAAAAATCGAAAAACATTCATTAAAAGCTGCTGATAATTTTGAAGGCGATCAATCTCCATTACTAAGAAAACTTGATCCAAAACAAAGGAAAGTATTGGCTTTGTTTAAGCAACAGGAAGTTATTACAAGTAATGATTTAGCTTTATTTTTCAATTTCTCTTCTCGAAGCGCAAGACAATTAGCTTTAACCTGGCATAAAGAAGGCTTTTTAGAAGCTATAAATACTTCTAAAAAAGGAAGAAAATACAAATTATCCAACAATCTAGGTTTAATAAAAGAGTAATATGAATTATGTCAAAAAAAAGAAAACAAGAAATTCTTTTAAGGCTTACAGAACTAGAAATTGAGAAAGAAAAGCTCAATCAAGAATTAGAAAATTTAAAAAAATCCTTTATTCATCAAAATATTTCTTCTTTACAGCTGACACCAGACGAGAAAATCAAACTATTTCTTCTTTACAGCTGACACCAGACGAGAAAATCAAACTATTTCGCCGTCTTTTTAGAGGAAGAGAAGATGTTTATGCCAGAAGATGGGAGAATTTAAAAACAAATAAATTTGGCTATTTCCCTGTAAAAAAGAATAGGGGAATTTTACTTCCAATAACTAATGAGGTTATTAAAAACCACTTACAGGGACAAGACCCTAAAGAGCCTTTATTTTATGGAAAAAGACAGGATTTTGTAGTCGGAATATATCCGCTTCTTCTTGATGAAACTTGCTGTTTTCTAGCCATCGACTTTGATAAGGCTAGGAACTTTGGTTCAATACGCAGGAAGATTACATAGAGTTCATCATTCCAAGAAAGAAGTTATAATCTACGATTATTTTGATAAGCAAGTCCAGATGTTATCTCGTATGTACGATAGAAGATTAAAAGGTTATAAGCTTTTGGGGTATGAAATTAAGAATTAATTTGAATAAGATAAGTTTACGAGGTATTTTAAAATGTCAAAATCAAAAGAATCAATTTGGCCTGATATAGAAAAAACTCTAAATGAGCTTGATAAGAGCGATTTAATTATTCTGATAAAAGATTTATATGGTCAATCAACTGATATTGAAATGATTATTGATGCAAGATTTAGTAAAAATAACAGAAGAATATTGGAAAATTATCGAAAAAAAATTATAAAAGCTTTTATGACAGGCTTAGAACCTCCTGAACTACCTAAAATAAAAGATGGAATGAATGCCATAAAAGACTATAAAATAGCCACAAAAGATTTAGAAGGGGTTATAGATTTGAGCATAACATACTGTGAGCAATCAATCGATTATTCAAATGAATATTGCTATTGTGAAGAAGATATTGAAGACGGTGTAAATGATATTATGCAGGACTTAAAGCAAATTATAGAAGAGGACAAATCAGGCACATATCTTGCTTTATTTAGAGAAGATTTATTAAAACTATATAAATTAGCAGATAAAGCTGAAGATTATATGTTTGAGGAATTTATTGGTGATGCTTTAGAAGATTTAGGTATTAAAAAGAATGATAATAAATAAATCGATTCAATATAAGTGGTTGGAAGCTATCAAAAATACTGACTTTGATAAAAAGCGGCTTAATCGAGGCGAGGAATATGCATATTCTGATAATGTAACAGATTTGAATATCAATAATAATGAAGCTACAGCAGATGTTGAAGGGAATTATGATAATTATGAAGTTGAAATAAACTTTAAAAAATTATCGTCTAAACAATTTGAAACTCTTGTTGAAGTTATAAAATCAAACCCAGAAATATCATCAGAACTCAGTAACGGAAATTTGCCTTATGAATTATTTGAGTTGTTGGAAGAAGAGAATATTTACATTATACCCAACTCGTTTGATAGTCAGGATTCCTATTGTGATTGTCTAGACGATATAAGACCTTACAAGCATATTATTGCAGTTTACTATGCTTTATTACAAGAAGTTTCAGAAAAACCTCTTGTGCTTTTTGAACTAAACGGAATACCGTTAAAAGAACTGTTTGAAAAGATAGAAATTCCTTTAAGTGTTGGATTATAGCTTTAAGCATAAATGGATATGAGGTAATATTAAGAAGCAGGCTTATGAAGTCCTGACTTTCCATGTATAACTGTTCAGAATGTTTAAATAAATCAGCTTGTGACATAGCAAAAAAGCATACTAATAATGAACTTGCAATGAAAAAATCAACAAAAATCTTGGAACTATTATATGGAAATATTCAATCTAATTATTTTGGCAGACAAGTTCTTGAATAAGGCATAGAGTAAAAATAATTCCCTGATAATTCCCTGTTATTTTTACGGGAATTTTGTACGAAATGCAGGCTATGACTGTGTGAAATTATATCAATTTCATGAAAGATTAAAAATTTCACTGCAATTTTCGCATTAACAGGGAAATTTTATAGAGATAAAAAAAGAGAATATTGCTGTCTAAACTACAATGTCCGTACTTATGTCCTCGAAAAGAGAATCAGTCCCTTTCTGTTTTTATAAAGTCCCGCCAGTAGCGGGACTTTTGAGTGATATTAAATTAAAGAGAATAAATTCTTAAAAATTTTAATCAGATTTCTTCAGCAACTTTCATCTGCTCTGAAATAAAATATCTTGGGTCATAAATGGTTTTATCTAAATTAACTGAATTTCCTTCATCAAAACCGTAGATTTTTGCATAATCTCTGTGAAATCCGTCGCATATTCCTGTTAGAGAGCAATTGTGGCATTTTTCTTTTTTTGAATAAGGATGCAGGAATTTTGTCATTAGGACTCTAAATTCTTTATAAGCATAATCCATATCATCAAAGCCTTCTACTTCTCCGAGTTCTTCCAAATAAAATCTCTTCTCCCACTTATTGTTTGTAACAGCATTATCAAAAATCGAAATACATCTATCCATCAGTTCATGCTTTTCTAATATCTCGTAAATTTGATAATTAGATGACGGAGAAGTAATTATTATGACATCAGGAGGATTAGCAGCCAGCCATTCATCAGATTTCCAGGGATATCCATGTAGACTATCTCCCTTCAGATAAACTTGTGAAGATATAAACCCGGACATTTCCCACTTGTCTTTTAGTTTTTCATTATGATTAAGAGCCTCTATAACTTGCAAGCCTGTTGTGGCATTTCCAAATATACACACCTTCATCTTATTACTTGCAGAATACTTATTACGATCAATTTTATTTAATAAACGCTCTGTAAACTGACAAAAGGGTTTTAAAATACCTGAATTCTCTTTTATATCATCTAAAAAATATGTTCTTCTTAATGACATAATATGTTCAAAAAAGTCTATGGGTTTGGATAGAGGTTCTGTTGCTAACCTTTGTGACCTTGCAGAACTCCATACTTCACCTGCACTTTCCCATTCGTGTTGATCGTAAATAATTTGCTGAAAATTCTGCACAAATTTCCTGTAATTTTTTTCAAAAATACACATTGGCAAATATCTTACATTCACCTCTATTGAGTTTGCATTCAGATAATCTATTACTGTAATCAACTTTTCTGCAATATAACTATATCTGGGAATTGCTTCAAGCTTCCTCTCTCCGGTATTTTGATCGATAAAAGGGTTAAAAGCGATAAAGTTTACGACTCTTGCTCTTTTTTTTACTGCAAGTTGAGCTATATCGATAAGTTGAGGTAGTGCTTCTTTAGAAAGAACTGTATTTATTCTAAAAGGTATCTTTACCTCATTGATATTATCAATAGCCTTCATCTGCATTTCACTGGCACCTTTTAGCTGAACTATCTCGTCATAAGTATCTCCAAGAGCATGTATACTTACTAAAAGATCTGCAATATTGGCATCTTTAAGTTTTGTACAGTTATTTATATTATGCAAAGCGATTGCATTGGTAATTAAAGTAGGCTTTAGTCCAATTTCGCTGCAATATCTTACAAGTTTATAAATATCTTTATAAATTGTAGGCTCACCGCCTTCGATATCCACAGAATTATTATTATAATTATCAACCAATGTTTTACATATTTTTTTTGCTTTATCAATAGACATAAAAGCATGTTCTGGATGAGTTAAATCTTTAACTTTGCTGGAATAATAACAAAACTTGCATCTAAGATTACACGTCTGACCAAGCCACAACGATCCACGCCTGCTTTTTACCCTGCATTTTGTTAATTTATATTCATCCTGATCAATCGATTCAATCTGCATACTAATATTCCATCAATTTAATTTCGTTTAAGCCTATCGCAAGCCTTGTATCTTTAGACATTACCCTGACATCATGCGCTTTTTCCCACAAGCTTCTGTTATTTAATCCTATTTTAGTCAATTCTTCCTTTGGCGTCATTATTAATCGTTTTATCTGTTCCTTAATTGCTGCACGTTTATAATTCTCATCCATAAATATGGCGAAGCCACAATTGTTTTCATTAATATACTCGTGTAAATGCCAGTCCGGGTGTCCAACAGAAATAACAGGCTTTCCTACACACAGATATTCAGATAATTTTGTTGACAGTGAGTTTTTAAATAACAGAAGATTTACAGGATTAAATGTAACTGTTGTCAGTAAAAAATCAGAATTTATATAGATATCTGTTAATTTTTCTCTGGATACATGCCCTTTATAAGACACTGCATCTGGAACTGAAATTAAATTTGCTCTCGGAGCAAATTGCCAGGAGGTATATATATTCAAATGAACTTTTACATCCTCACTGTTTAATTCAGATATAGCACCGGCAATAATTTCAAGGGTTTCTCCCTGCAATTTGCTATTCATAGCCCCTGCATATGTTATAACGGGAATTTGATTATCTGTAATAATCTGCATCGAATTGAATTTACTGTTTAATAAATCGAAATTACAGTTATTTGCAGGTTTATGCTCATAGCCTGTAAGCTTACTTATCTTTTCAGAAAGACGGGGCGAATTTGTTGTGCTTGCAAGGGATTTGCCCGCTGCAATTTTCATAGTTTTAACTGTCATTTTATGCCATAATTTAGCAAATATTCCCATCTCATATGCTTCTCTTGCAGGCCAGTCATCCATATGAAGAATAGCCATCGGAACTTTAAAATATTCAGAAGCTTTAACCGCTAACATTAAATATCTGAGTGAAAGACCTGAAAAATAAATTATTTCAGGGTTAAAACCCTGTTCGTTTACCTGCTTTAAGACAAAATTAAAATCTTTTTGAACAAGATAATCAGGAAATAAAACTTTAAAGAGCCTGCTGACAAAGCTGCTTTGCTTAAAAGATTTTAAGAGTTTAGGGAATCGAGGTTGTCCAAGATAGCTAAATCTTTCCGCATACTCTGGAGCTGGTGTTATATTACGGTATTCAAAAAAACCAAGAAGATTTTCAGGAGGAAGATCTTTTAAAACTGCATATACGACAATTCCGCCTCCTTGAATTGAGCTTATTGAGTTTTCAGCAAAATAAAGAACATTTTTAATCTTTTTTTTATTTATAATCTCTTTATCTAACATATTTGCACTCTAACCCAAAATAATTATTAGCTTTCTCTATATAATCTGTACAAAGCATTACGTTATTATTGTTTATAAAAGACTTTCCGTAATTTTTCCATCCATTGATACTATCTCTGCCATGAAGTTCCGGTGATACAATACATACTTTTTTGCCATTATTTAGGTGGTAATTGATAACTGATTCGTCAATCCAGTCTTCATTAAAACAGTCAAGCCATACACCTTGTGATTCTTCATAGAATGACGGTACTTTTTCATATTCGCTTAACCTTGTAAAAACTTTAAAATCTTTTTGGACATATTGCAACCCGTCAGGAACAGACATATCAAAGACAAAATAGTTATGTATTGAATATTTATCTAACAATGATTTTAAAAGATCCTGCAATCCATCTGACTTAATATTGATCGCTAAAGGTAAAGACTTATCATATTCGGAAAATATTGTTAAAAACTGCTCAAAAGTCATCTCATCTCCAGTTGGAATATCATGTGAGATTACCAACTGACCGTTAAAATCGCGTATATCTGTTTCTACCCCATATCCAGCTTTAAATGATCGACGAAAAGCAACCTCTGTATTTTTTTCCCCACATTCTTTCCAATAGGCCCTATGACTGAGCAAAATCATCCTTACCTCTTAATTCTATTTTTCGGCAGTTTCTTTAATTTTATTAAGCTGCGAAGTAAGCTCAATTATATCTTTTTCCATTTTTTTAAACTGTTCACTAAGATCATTGTGTTGTTTTCTTGCTTGCAAAGTTTTTATATCAGCTCCCCTGACTATACCTGTCAAGAGCAGAAATCTTTTTATCCAGTATTCAAAATTAATAAACAGGAAAAATTTCTTGTCACAATACTTTTTGTAAAGAGCCAGCCATTCATTATGGCTGTATATTGATACCCAGTCTACAAGTCTTATTTTGTCGTATTTTACAAAGTTCATCTTCCATTTTTCCGGCTCAAGCAGCACAAGATTATTTGCAAAAGTTAGTTCAGTAAGCTCAATGTTATTACCTGATATATCCCATTGATGTTCACAATCTATACCTCTGTATTTTCGCAGGAAACACAGCCATATATACTGTTCAGGACAGTATCTGGCAAGATCAGGTGGATAATAATCCGGTATTGGTCTTGGATTAATCTCAAACCATCTTGAAGTTTCAGGTTCTTTTGCCAGAGGTATATCCCATATATTTACAAGATCTTCTTTTAAACCAAAGAATATTAGATCACTTGGATGATACGGGTATGGACGAAGCCATCTTGGATTTCGAGAGAAGAAAGTGCAAGCTAAAACTCTCTCTTTAACGAAACAGAATTTGTTGGATTTTTTCTTATATTTTGCAAAATATTTCAGGAAATTGGCACTTTCGAGAATTACATCACTTCTTAATTTAAGAACATATTTTCTGTTTGACTTCAAAACGCCATTTTTAGTTGAAACTATTTGTCTGTTTACATTATTTAAGACCTTAAAAAAGTCGTTTCTATAATAAGTTCCAGGATCATTATTTTCCACAACAATATCATATTCAAGGCCATCAAGTTTAGAACCCTTCCATGTGGATAAAATTATCTCAGCTTCAGGTAAAAACTTGCGTACATTTTTAATGCATCTATATGTTAATTTTTTTCTGTCCTCAATTATAGGATCATCTACAATGGGTCCTTGTATTACTACAGAAATCTGATCAGCTTTTATTTTTTCTAACATTTACTTTACTCTTCCCCTACAAATCCCTTAGAGAAACTTATATATTCTTTCTTTTAAAAGACTGCTTTTTGATCCACTTATAATGATATGATCCCACTGAATCGGATATGTCTCATTAATTGCCATTTTGGGCAGTTTAACGAATTGAAAGCGGAGATCCTGAAAGTATTTACTAAAATCATTATAAACAAACCCAAGAGATTCTGAAGTTATCCATACATCAGAAGCGCTATTTGTACTTTTTGCATCTGTTTTATCATCCAGCCAGTCTGCATGATTCTCCGGTATCTGTGATGAAGTAATGCCGGGATAAAAATGCATCTGGATATAAAATACACCATCATCTTTTAATACTTTGCTTATTGATTCAAAAATGCTATTTCGTATAGATCTTACACAAATATGCTGTACAGTAATCATCGAATAAACAATATCATAATAATTCTCAGGAGCATCACCACAATCATTGCCATTGGTCAGATATAAATTACTGGATTTTAAACAAGAATTTTCTCCTGCAAACTGAAGCATATTTTTACTAATATCCGCTCCGTCAATTGAAAAACCACTTTTGGCAAATTCCTGCATTAATCTGCCTACACCACAACCAAAATCTAAAATTTTCAAGTTATCAGGCAATTTTGAAAAACAATCTCTAACTTCTAATATCGTTTCACCTTTTATATCTTTGACATTTCTGTCCATATAATCATTTAAAACATATGTCAAAAATGTACGGCTTTGTTTTGATAAATATTCATAACCGGGACTGACTAATTTCCTTGCATTATCGATAGAATTAGCACGTGTGTCGTAAAATGTTTTTTGCATATTAATATATTGTTCTGTTTTCATACTCTTTCCCAGTTCAACTACTAGTATAACTCGAAAAACTTTACAAATTGTAAATCTTTAACATTCTCAATTCAAGCTTTATCAGTAACATTTTAACTATATTTAATAAAAAATGGAATTTTCACACTGTTGATACTATAATTAATTATAATATTAACATATTATACATTTAACAAGTTAACAAACCGGACAGTGATGATATAGCTTAATGATAATGTTAATCTTGATACAATACAGGCATAATTAATAAATGAGTCGGGATGAGTTTATTAGAAAATAATATTTCAGGAATTAGAAAATATAATCCTAAATTAGCTAACAAAATTTGCATTCATGAATTCAGCAAAAATGTAAGTTTTGAGCTTGTTAATACAAAATCTGCTGACGTTAATCTTATATATAACGGAATATCTGTTCATGATGAAGAAAGTCCCCAGAATGAAGCTATAAATGTATTAAATCAAATAAATAATATCACTGATGATTCAATTACCATTTTAATGGGTTTAGGGCTGGGATATTTATTTAAAAGAGCCTATTTAAACAATAAAAATAAAATTATTATTTTTGAGCCAAATCTCGATATTTTAAAATTTACTCTAGAAGTTGTTGATTTTTCCGCAGAATTAGCAGATGAACGGATTTTTATTACAAACACTCGAACTGAATTAGTAAAATTTTTAGAATCAGTTCATTCTTTTAAAGCATCTGTAAATTTATATTCTCTGCCTTCAAGTAATAAACTTTATCCTCAAGAAATTGAAACGTTAAAAAATGAATTACCTGCGATTATTTCACATATTGAAGGTAACTATGTATGTTTATTTAACAAATCTTACCCATGGGCTACAGAAGGAATGAAAAATCTACCGGATTTGATAGATTCTCATAATATAGATTCATTAAGAAATAAATTTAAGTCAAAACCAGCTATAGTAGTATCATCAGGACCATCCCTAGATAAAAATATTGAATATTTAAAAAAGTACAGAGATAAAATAATTATATTTTGCGTTGCTAATGCTTATAAAACTCTTATTAAACACAACATAAAGCCCGACTTTATTAATTTTATTGAGGTTCTGGATAATTCTGCTGTAATTAAAGACATGGACTTGTCTAACACTTACCAGATCGTTCAAACTATTGCTAACAATAAAGTATTAAAATTAAATGTAAAAAAAAGATTCGTATTCTACTGTCATAACGACATTGTATCAAGATGGATTTCAAGTATAACAGGTTTTTCCGTTTGTGATTATGAAAACAAGGGAACTGTCTCGTATTCATCAATGTATTCTGCATATATGCTGGGTTGTAGTCCAATTGTTCTGATTGGTCAGGATTTAGCTTACGTTAATGGTGAATGTTATTCGTCTGACAGTGCCTTTGGTAAAGCATACAAATGTGTTAAGGATGAAAATAACGGAAATTACAAGCTTATAATAGAAGATACACAAAAATTTACTGATTATTGTGATCCTGTAAGAAAAACATTATCTAAAAGAGAACTTGAGAATCTGGCTCAAAAAATAGCTGATTTTCCTATCGCTTTTGTTAAAGGTCAAAATGGAGATATGATCCCAACAAACCCGAATTATGCAAGCTTTATTCGTTTTTTTGAAGAATTTGCATATGATAATTGTGATTCATCACTTGAATTAATAAATTCATCAACAGGTGGAGCTGAAATTTCCGGATATAAAAATATGCGATTAAATGAAGTCCTTGAAAATCTACCGATTTTAGAAACAACCGTTGAAAAAATAATAGAGGATTCTTTATCTGAATATATTAATCCTGCCAAAGAGAACCTGACAAAAATTCAGGAAAATCTAAATCAATTAATAGAAGACATAAATAAATATATCCCCATGGCAAAAGATGGTTATAATATATCTGAAATGCTTATTAAAGAGCTAAAACGAAATAAAAAGAATCCTGATAAAATAGGAAAAGCAGTAAATTCCTTATTAGTTTATTACTATAAAATTAGAGAAAATTTAATAGATACACATATAATTTTACTAAATTGCGTATTTGGCGAACTTTTAGAATTAAATCCTTTTCTTGAAAATGATGAATGTATATCCAATTTGGAAGGAATAAATAGATTAGCCATTCTATCCAAAAATTTCTATGAAGCAATTTTAACTAAGATAATAGAATTTAAGTCCGTATCTCAAAACAGCTATTCTCAATTAAAGTCATAATAAAATTCATTACCGGAAAAAGTTATCGTAAAATGTAATTAGAAAATAATAATAAGTTAATTTAAAAAGGTATAAAATGGCATATTTAATAGATTTAAAAACATTCACTGATAATCGTGGTAACCTTACAGTAATTGAAGATACAGAAATTCCTTTTAAAATAAAGAGAACATTTTTCATATATGGGGTTGATTCTTCTACAAGAGCTACCCACAGACATAAAACAACAATACAGGCCCTTTATTGTATTCAGGGAAGCTGCGAAGTCTATAATAATAACGGCATTAAAAAAGAAATATATGTTCTTAACCAACCACGGAAATGCCTAATTCTTATGCCTGAAGACTGGCACAAAATTTATAATTTCACGACTGATTGTATTTTACAGGTATTAGCATCTGAATATTTTGATCCCGAAGATTATATTTTTGGCGAATATGTATGATTGAGTATGAAAATCTAAAAAAATTAAATGCTCCCTTTTTTAAAGAGTTCAGGCAAAGCTTTGAATCCTGTATGACTAGCGGACGGTATATTTTAAGTAATAGTGTCGAAAATTTCGAAAAAGAATTTGCTAAATATAACGACGTTAAACACTGCATTGGTGTTAATTCAGGCTTAGATGCTTTGATTTTAGGACTAAACAGCTTTAATTTTCCAGAGAATAGTGAAGTGATAGTTCCTTCTAATACTTATATCGCTACAATTCTTGCTATTTTTCAAAACAAACTAAAACCTGTTTTGGTAGAACCTGATTTGTGTTCTTATAACATTAATGTTGAAAAAATCGAAGAAAAAATAACGCCAAAAACAGTTGCTATATTACCTGTCCATCTTTATGGAAAAACCTGTAAAATGGATAAAATAATCGAAATAGCAACTAAATACGATTTAAGAATAATTGAAGATGCAGCTCAAGCACATGGTTCGTCATTTAGAGACAAAAAAGCCGGAACTTTTGGCGATATAGGGGCATTTAGTTTTTATCCCACCAAAAACCTCGGAACATTAGGAGATGGGGGAGCCATTCTTACAAATAATGATGAAATAGCTCAAAAAATCAGGAAATTGAGAAATTATGGCACAAGTAAAAAATATTACAATGATTTCATAGGATTTAATTCACGCCTTGACGAAATGCAGGCAGGTTTTTTATCAATAAAACTAAAAAAATTAGATATTATAAATAATCATAAACGAAAATTCGCCAATATTTATCTTGAAAATCTTAATGAAAATTTTGTTAAACCCAATATAGATAAAGATTATTATGATGTTTATCACATATTTAACATAAGACATCCTAAAAGAGATTTATTAAAACAGTATTTGCTTGAAAAAGGAATAAAAACTGAAATCCATTATCCCATTCCTCCGCATAAACAAAAGGCTATGCATGGATTAATTTATGGAGAATACCCTATTGCAGAAGAAATACATCAAACAACTTTAAGTTTACCAATATCATATTCGCATACTGAAGAAGATATTCTCTATATTACAAAAACGCTTAACAAATTTTAAAATAGTTTTACTTGTTTGAAACTAAAAATTTATGTAACATTATGGGGTGTGTAATTTAATGTTTGATTTTATAATTTATGGATAATAAACTTATTTCGGTAATTATTACCTGTTATAATTGCTCTAAATGTATTGAAGAACTTTATACCAGACTAATAAATACCCTTGAAAAAATTCATAACCGTTTTGAAATAATATTCATCAATGATGCAAGTCTTGAAAATGATTGGGAATTAATTAAAAATCTTTCTCTAAAAGATGCAAGAGTTAAAGGGATAAATTTATCAAAAAATTTTGGTGAATATCATGCCTTAGCAGCGGGAATTGATTATTGCATAGGTGAATGGGTTATTATAATGGATGGAGATCTACAGGATCAACCTGAAGAAATCTCCAAACTTTATGCAAAAGCACTAGAAAACTTTGACATAGTTTTTGCAAAAAGAATAAAAAGAAAAGACAAGTTTATTAAAAAGATACAATCAGAACTTTTTTATAAATTTTTTAGTTATCTTACAGAAACACAACAAGACCCCGATATAAATAATTTTGGAATTTATAGCAGAAGAGCAATTGATGCATTAAAGAAAATGCAAGAAAGAACAAGATTTTTCCCTATAATGATAAAATGGATAGGATTTAATTCAGAAACTATAGAAGTTGAACATGCGGAAAGAAAATACGGTAAAACCGGATATAGTTTTAAAAAATTAATAGAGCTCTCCATAGATACTATTATAGCTTTTTCTGATAAACCTCTCAGGCTTTTAATAAAATTTGGATTTTGTATTGTTTTTGTATCATTTATCTTTATGATCTACCTAATAATGGATTATGTTTTGGGATGGAGTAGGATTGTTCCGGGATGGAGCAGTTTAATAATATCTATATGGTTATCTACCGGAATATCGATTGTGCTTGTTGGAATGGTTGGTATTTACGTTGGTAAAATATTTGACGAGGTCAAAAAACGACCATTTTATATAATTAAAGATAAGACTAATTTGTAATATATACAAATTAGTCTTATCAATCGAAGGTAAAGGAAATAATTTTGAACAAAAACTGGTTTAAAAGTATAATCATAATTTCGATAATAATTTTACTAGGACTGTTTTTAAGATTAATTGGAATTAATAAGCCTTATGGTTTATGGCATGATGAGATGGTTATATACACTCAATCAATCAAATCATTCCCCTTAGGTATCATTGATTGGACTTTATTGAGAGATACTCATTTTCCATTATTTCAGCTATTACTACATTTATGGATTAATTTATTTGGTAACAATGATATAACTTTAAGATTGTTCTCTGTACTTATGGGCGTAGC
The DNA here is from genome assembly GCA_028689995.1 of Candidatus Gastranaerophilales bacterium. Lineage (GTDB taxonomy): Bacteria > Cyanobacteriota > Vampirovibrionia > Gastranaerophilales > UBA9579 > JAQVCB01. The sequence continues at coordinate 4,415 of JAQVCB010000028.1, read as the reverse complement.
TAATATTTTTGTAATTTATCTCGCCGGAAAAGAAATTGATTCTAAAAAAACAGGTATTATTGCTGCTCTGGCTCTCAGTATAAATTCTTTGTCGATCTATTATTCACAGGAAGTTAAATTCTACTCATTTCTTCCCTTGTTTGCAACAATATCCGCATTATTTCTTATTAAAATCATAAAGAACCCTTCAAAATTGAATTATTGGGGATTTATATTATCTAATTTAGTTATTTGTTACACCTTTACAATAGGTATTGTCTATGTATTTATTGAAATAGCAATATTATCTGTTTATTTATACTTTAAACAAAAAGATAACCTAAAAAAATTACTACAAAATCATTTATATTTTTTAATTCTTTTAGTCCCGATAATTTTTATGTTTTTAGAAATTATGAAATTTGATAAACAGGATTTCACAGGAGGTTTTACTGCTTTTCACCAAGACATTCAATTTATTATAGTTATACTTCAGAACTGGTTCACACCTATGCTGGTTGGCCTTATTAGTAACCCGATAAAATACTTTAATATTATTTTTAATTCTCATCATATTTTTATGAAATGCATATTTATATTGATTCCAATTCTAATCTATTTACTAGGAGTAATAAATGCTATCAGACAAAAAAATTATAAAATTATACTTTTTATTATTCCTGTAAGTTTTCTTCTAATTGAGATTCTTGCGACAGTATTCACTCGTTTTGTCTGTATAACAAGATACACCATCATTGGATTACCTCTTATCATCTTATTTGCCTCTTATGGTTTGTCTAAAATTAAAAATAAATGGACTCTATATTCTATAATCAGTATTTTTACGTTGTTGAATTTATTCTATATATTAGTATATCCATTTAGCGCTCCAAAGATGCAACGACAAGGAGGTCATAAATTGGCTTCAATTGCTCTGAGCAAATCATATAATTTCAAAAAAGATGATATTTTAATTTTTCCATTACGAGAAACTCTTTTTAATAAATATGCCGATATTAACGGGATTAAACTTAGCGTATTCAGAGATTTCATAATAAACAGGGAATTTCTGAAAACTATTATTAACCCTGCCAAAGTAGATAAATTAAATGCTAATAATTGTCAAAATATTTTTAAAAAATACATGTATAAGAAAAATATTTCAAAACAATTTGACACATATTTTAATAATCATATTTATTCAAAGATTCCACAAAACGGAGTTTTTGTTGTTATAATAAATAGAAATATGACATATACAAAAAAATCATATAAATATGTTCTCTCACAAGACCAATATCTAGATGCACCATTTATATTTATGTCATTAACAAAAGTTAGTTATGATATTATAAAAATGTCAAATAAGTATTTTCGTTTGAAACATGTAGTATATTCTGGACCATGGGAATTATATATATATAAAAAGACATGATAAATAATGAAAGTGAATATTTAAGAATGAAAAATGCAGAAAAAAGCCTTTGGTGGTACAGAAATCTGCATAATTTGGTATTGAATGAAATTAATGAAAATTTTAAATCAAATTCTATAAATATTCTTGATGCAGGATGCGGAACAGGCGGATTAATAAATTTTCTAAAAAATCTGGGCTTTGAGAATATTGAAGGATTTGACATTTCCGGGTATGCCGTTATGTTATGCAAAAATTCAGGACTAGAAGTTATTGATGGTAATATTCTTGATACAGATAAAATTAAACCTGAAAACACTTATGATGTTGTTATATCAAATGATACTTTTTATTTTGTCGAAGGCATTGAAAATAAAATAAAGGTTTTAGACAGTTTTTATAACGTTATAAAGGATAATGGAATTATTATTATCAATTTACCTGCGCTTGATATATTTAGAGGAACTCATGATATTGCTGTCGGAATAAAGAACAGATTTAATTTAAAAGATATTAATAATTTTATAAATAAAGACAAATTTTTAGTTAGAAAAATTATATTCTGGCCTTTTTTACTATCACCTATAATATTCTTTTTAAGATTGACTCAACGAATTAAATTTAAAATATTTAAATCTTGCAAAATAACCTCTGATATTGAGACACTTCCAGCATTTTTAAATCAGATTTTATACTGCATTACAGAATTTGAAAACAAATTTATCAAACATAAACCTTTCGGTTCATCCATTTTTCTGGTACTGGAAAAAGTTTAAATATACAGTTAATTTACTTTAAATAATCTTTAAAAGATTTTTCCGGGGAGATTTTATAACCGCATCTTTTATGTAACACACCGCCATTATTGACTTTTGCACTTGGATAATTTTTGCACATTTTTAATCTATTTTTATAATCTGAACAAAGCCCGTTTTTATCGATGAGATTACAAGCAAATATAAGATTATCATACTCATCTCTTCCAATTATCTGGAATCTTTTGTATTTAGGGAAAAGTTTTGTCATTAACCTGAACTCATCTTCAGTATATGTATCAACACTATACATATACCTACAGCAATCCCCGCATTTTAAACAGTTTCCTTCCAATTTAAATCTCGCTTTTTTCGGCACAAAGCATGATTTAAACTCATAAAATATAACTTTAATAATATCGATCGAACGAGATATCAAGATTTATCCTTCATATGTATAAGTACATCACAATGTTTTTACCATAACATATATTTATATGATGAAAAAAGATAATAAAATAATGGATAATATCAAAGAGGCCAGTATATAATATAAAATTGTATCGAGGAGCTATGGGTAAGTGAAATTATTATCAAAAATAATTATAATATTAACAATATTAACATTTCAAATTAATATTGCGCACTCGGAATCTCTAAGCGGTCCTGTTCTTGGAAGTATTTCCTCAATGTTTGGACTTAGATCAGATCCATTTAAAGGATATATAAAATCACATGATGGAATTGATATTGCTGCCCCTTATGGTGCAGCAGTTTACGCAATGCAGGATGGTTATGTAACAAAAAGTGGATGGAGAGGCGGATATGGATTAGCCGTAACCATAGACAGCTATTATAAAGATGTACCACAAGTCCCAAGAGTACAGACAACTTACGGTCACTGTTCTGTTCTTTATGCACAAGTAGGACAATTTGTCAGAAGAGGACAAATAATTTCTCTTATTGGTTCAACCGGCAGATCAACAGGACCTCATTTACATTTTGAAGTTACTTATTTAGGCAGACCAGTAGATCCTATTGATTATTTAAGAAAATTACCTTCATATCTTAATTACGTCGCGAAAGTAAGATCAAATAACAGATATATTTCAAACAATAATAATTATAAAAATCGATAAACTATATCAAACTAAAGTTGCAGCTTGTAAATACTTTATTCATGGATGATGAATAAAAATTGATCTTGCAGTCAGTATTTGATAGCATAATGTTAATACAGTTTATTTAATGTGAGTAAAATTATGTACAAAATACAAAATTATTCAAGAAAAGGTAGCTGCGCGATAGCAGTTATATTAGTTATAGCATTTATACTGGCAGGTATTGCATCTGGATTTATTTATCTTAACAGCCTTCCACCGATTTCTCAACTTAAAAATTATCAGCCAACCCTTGTTTCTCAGATAGTGTCAAATGACAATACTGTTATTAAAACATTCGGGGCTTATAAATATGAAAAAGTATCAATAAAAGAAATTCCCGACAGCCTTAAAAAAGCAATCATAGCTACTGAAGATAAAAATTTCTACAAGCACAGAGGTTTTGATCCAGTTGCCCTTTTAAGATCGACATTATCAAATATGCGCGCAGGCCATGTCGTTCAAGGTGCAAGTACAATAACCCAACAACTTGCAAGAATTCTTTTTTTATCAAGCGAAAAAACTTTTGACAGAAAGTTAAAAGAATTAATTATCGCATATAGACTGGAAAAAACTCTCCCTAAAGATGAAATTCTTGAGATGTATCTCAACAACGTTTATTTAGGAGAAGGTGCTTACGGTGTTTCTGCTGCATCAAAAATTTATTTCAATAAAAGCCCAAAAGATCTTACATTAGCAGAAGCTGCATTAATAGCTGGACTCCCACAAGCGCCATCAATATATTCACCTTATCAAAATATTAAAGCCTCTAAAAATAGACGTTCTCAAGTCATTGAGAGAATGATCAAAATGAACTATATAACTGATAAAAGTGCTATAGCGGCAAACAAAGAAACTATAAAATTAAACTGCACCAACCGTCCTTATTCACTCAATAAAGCGCCTTATTTTATTGAATATGTTATGAAGGAGCTAAAAGTAAAAGCGGGTCTTACTGAACAAGAAGTTATTCAAGGCGGATATAAAGTATATACCACTTTAAACTTAAAAAATCAGAATGCTGCACAGGATGCAACCACCAAAGGACTCATCAAATGGGGCTTAACTAAACCTTATCAGCAGGCTGCTCTGATTTCTATTGACACA
>JAQVCB010000027.1 GCA_028689995.1 Candidatus Gastranaerophilales bacterium | reverse complement strand
GATAAAACCAATATCAATAAACTCTGGGAAGAAAATGAGGAAGCATTTTATTATATTGTTTCTTTATAATCATCTTCATGGAATTCATGTTCTTCAAGTAATGCATCCTGATTATTTTGATATCTACTTATCCGCTGTTCTCCTAAAGGCCCATATCGGGCAATAAATTTATTGTGATAAATTTTCATCTTAAGTATTTGTTGATAAATTTTAATATTTTCCTGCATAAAAATTCTCCTCTAATAATTTTTTTAGAAGTATATGCAGAAATATTAAAATAAACCATTCTCAACTAATGCTAAAATTCGATTAATATTTTATAAATTAGTGAGCTTTAAATATAAAACTAAAAATTATGCTTCATTCCTAATTAAATTATTAATTGCCTCTTGTAAAGCTTTATTTTTGCTAATTTTATGCTTCTTTGCATATTCTTTTAAACTGATAACATCTGATTCTTCAAGATCGAAAGTTTCACGCTTTTTAGAGATAAATTGTTTTTTCCTTCCAGCTCCAGGTCTGGCTCCGCCACGTCCGAATGTTTCTTTATAGTATTTTAGTCCTGAAATTTCTTCATATTCCTGTTTAGAAATAATAGTTTCATCAGGTAATACTTGATCTTGAGATTTTTTGATTACAAATCCTTCTGAATCTTTTACATAAACATATTTATTCATGAGTTTGTCTCCTATAGCTTCAATCTTTTTTGAGCTAACTTGATATAATAATTCGAGTTGCTAAATGTCTTATATTACTATGTTGTCGCCCTAAGCGGAGCGAAGCGGAATCGAATGGGTCTTACTAATTTACAATTTTGTACAGTGTTTATTGGTAAGATCCCTCCACTACGGTCGGGATGACCATTTAGGAAAAAAGCCTTTTAGAATCTTACAAGTCTTTTTCATTCTAAATTTATTCTATCATATTGATTGAAAAAAACAAGTGCATTTCTAAAACATTTAATATTAATTGTCATTATGAGGAGCGAAGCAAAAACAAATGCTGAATTATAAAAAAGAACAGGTTTTTTATAAAATTCAGTTTAATAATAATCAAATGTTAATCATATTCATTAATTTATAAACTTCAAAATGCCGTTAATAACTGTCAATGGATGAACCGGGCAGCCTGGGATATAAAGATCGACTTTATATTTTTCTAAAAAATCTCTTTTAAGTGCGTCAGAATCTTGAAAAACTCCTCCGCTAATTGCACAGGTGCCTGTCAGTATAATTATTTTAGGGTCAGGTGTGGATAAATAAGCATCTTCGAGTGCTTTTTCCATATTTTCTGTTATTGGGCCTGTTATAATAATCCCGTCGGCATGTCTTGGAGAAGCAACGATATCAATACCAAATCTTCCCATATCAAAGTTTACATTTGAACATGCATTTAGTTCCATTTCACAGCCATTGCAACCGCCAGCAGACACCTGTCTGAGTTTAAGAGATTTGCCAAACAGTTTTTTAATTTGCTCTGTTGATTTTATTGCATCAATTTCATAATTATCCTGACTTGTGTTCTCATCAACAACTAAATATTCACGTGATGTTGAAGAAATCTTATGAAAATTAGTAAATTCTATAACATTATTTGGACATTCTCTTTCGCAGTCACCGCAAAATGTACATTTGCCCATATCAATTGAAATATCCTGAGAAATTGCATTTGTTAGACAAATTGTTCTGCATTTTGAGCAATCTGAGCAATTTTTTTTGTTAATTAAAGGTAAACCTCTAAATTTTTCATGAATTTCAGCTTTTTTAATATCAGGTATAGCCTGATTTCCTTGATATATTCTTGATTTTAATGTATCAAACATAATTCTTATTCCTATAAATCATTGCCGCAGTATGACAGGTTAAAACTTTTGTTACAGACAGGAAAATCCGAAATTCCATTGTTCCTGACCGCGAGTGCAAGTCCATACCAATTATTAAATGAAGGATCTTTGATTTTATACCTGCAAATCCTGCCATCATTATCTGTTATTGCAGTATGAACTATTTCACCTCTCCAACCTTCAACAATAGATACAACTAAACTATTTTTTGAAAGCGATTTATTACTTTGTGTCAATAAAACATCCTTATCATAAACCTGAATTTTATATAATAAGTCTTTTATTATGTGTATTGATTGTTTTATTTCTTTGTATCTAATATAAGTTCTTGCAAAAACATCTCCACTATCAAGTAATTCTTTATCTATGAATGAATCTTTATACCATCCCCAGGGGTGATCAATTCTTGAATCTAAAGATAAACCGGATGCTCTTGCAGCCATACCAACTAAACCAAGTTCCCGAGCTTTTTCTTTACTGACTATTCCTGTTTTTTCAAGTCTTGATAGTACACTTGCGGAAGCAAACATGGTATTTGTCATTCTATCAACATCTTTTTCCACTTTATCCAGAGTTTTAGAAATTTTGCTTATTAATTCATTATCCAGATCAAAGGTAACCCCGCCAACTCTAATTAAGCCCCGACCAAAACGACTGCCGCATATAGAAAGGAGGGTATTAATTACAAGAGTCCTTGTTGCTCCAAATACTGCATTACTCATAAGATAGGCTATATCATTTGCAATTGCGCCCAAATCTCCGATATGTACTGCAATTCTTTCAAGTTCAAGTGTCACTACTCGTATTAAACCTGCTTTGTCTGAAATATCAAGATTAAGCAGTGACTCTATTGCATTTGTATAGGCGATAGTCTGACCAATAACTGTATCTCCTGTTATCGATTCAGCAAGATTAGACATAAAACGATCATTCTTTTTTACCAGTAAATTCTCTATCCCTCTATGCTGATAACCAAGTTGAATTTCAAGGTGATAAACCTTTTCCCCGTTACACATAAACCGAAAATGCCCGGGTTCAATAATTCCGGCATGGATAGGCCCTACAGCTACTTCGTGAATTTCTTCTCCGTCCATTTTAAAGAACGGGTAATTCGCAATTTCTTGAGTTTTATCAAATCTGTTTTTACTATATCTGACTGGTTTCAACCATGGATGTCCGGCAGGCTCAATTCCAAATTCTTCATATAATTCTCTTTCAAACATATGAAATGCAGGAATTTCTTTTGTTATTGAAGGATAAGATTTTTCTTTTCTGATATAAGCAGAAGAAATTAGAAGTTCAGATTTATAATCATTTGCAAGTATCGCATAAATTCTTACAGCAGAGTCTTCGTTGCATCCAAAAAAGCCTACAACTCTTCTATTAGCCTTGTATTGATCTATTATTTTACTCCTGAGTTCATTTATATCTAATACAGGTATTTCTTTTACGTCTATTGTTCGGTTATTTTTCGATGTTATCCATTTCATTCTAAATTTCCTCTTGTATATTGATTATGGGACAGAAGATATTGCTAAAGCAGCATTATGAAGCATCTGGTTAATGAAAGAAGGCATATATATTCCTAATATTAATGAAACTCCTATAAATACTAATTGCGGCATATACATACTAAGTGAAATATCTTTTAAAGCTGAATGTTCAGACGTAATTGGCTGATTGTCCGTGATTTTTAGTGTTTTTATATCTCCAAAGCTCATTTTTAGTATAGATTTGCCTATTCCAAATATTATTACTGTCAAAAATATTATGAAAATTAATGCAAGTATAAATTGATTCTTATCAAACATAGCCTTTAATAGAAGAAACTCACTTATAAATAATGGAGAAGGAGGCAATCCTGCTATTCCGACAAAACATAAAATCCATAACCATCCAGTCAATTTATCCTGTTTTAATATGCCGCTTATTTCATTTATTTTTTTAGTTTTATACAGTTTTAGAATATTTCCTGCCGTAAGGAAAAATGATGATTTAATAAGGGAATGTGCAAGCAAATGGAGCATAGCAGCATAAATTCCCAGACCTCCAACTGCAATTCCTATTGCAATTATCCCCATATTTTCTATGGATGAATAGGCGAGCATCCTTTTGTAGTTATTTATGTTAAATACAAAAACAGCGGTTATAAAAAGAGACAGAATACCCATTGAAATAAGCAGAATCCTTGCATAATGATCCAGATTGGTTAATTCCATTAATTTATAAACTCGCAAAATAATCAGAAATGCAGAATTTAATAGAGTAGCTGATAACAAGGCTGATATTGGTGAAGGAGCTTCAGAATGTGCATCAGGAAGCCATGCATGCACAGGAGCTAGTCCTATTTTCGTACCAAAGCCGATTAATATAAATACAAAAGATAATTTAAGCCAAAAAGGAGCTATTTTATCTGCATTTAAATATAATTCATTAAAGAATAATGAATTATATTGCCCTGTTCCTATTGAAAGAAGAATTATCCCCACGAAAGCAAGTGCTATTCCTATCGAACAAATAAAAACATATTTCCATGTTGCTTCAAGCGAGTGTTTGGTTTTGTTGAAATAAATAAGATAGGCGCTTGCTAATGTTGTTGCTTCTATAAAAACCCATGAAAGAGCTAAATTGGCACTCAAAATCGCACCCGTCATTGAAAAGATAAATAATAATATCCCAATTGAATAATAAGTATGTTGATTTTCATTTATGTCAAGATTTTTTATAAAACCCTGATTATAAATTACAACGCCGATGAAAATAATTACTAATATCAATAAAAATAATATATTTAATGAATCAACATTAAAATAAGCTCCAAATAAATTATATGGCAATTTACCGGCACTTATCAGCTTTGAATAAATCATTACAGAGTTAAATAAAAGAACAATTGAATAACCAATTAATGCTAAATTATTCAATTTTTTAGATTTTATTAAAAATAATATTATACTGGCAATTATCGGGAATATTAGTATAGTCTCAATCATCATCTCTACAATCCTTTAAATCAGTTAATCTGGAAATATTTAATTCATCAAAAACAACGTGTATTTTGTTTACAAGAAAGCCAAGTATAAAAACCGCTATAAATACATCTAAAAGAACACCAAGATTTACAATCATCGGCATTTCCTTTGCTACAGAAAGTGATAATAGAAATATTCCGTTTTCCAGCATTATATAGCCTATAACGTGGGTTAAAATCTTTTTCTTTGTTGTGATAAAGAAAAGACTAATTAATATGGTCGAAATAGAGACTCCAAAATAAAGAGTTGTTATACTCTCAAAAGACTGCCCGTGCAGGTTTGAAATAATAAATCCTGAAAACAGTATAATACTTGCAATAACAAGTGAATAGAAATTCGGAATATGCGGCTCACTATCTCTCAAAATTTCATTTTTCTTTAGAACGTCATTTAAAAACGAAGGTATTACAAATGTTTTAATCAAAAGTGTTTCTACAGATAAAAATATGAAACTTGCTAAATTTGTCTTGTCTTCCCCAAAAAACAAAATAAAAAATAATAGCAAACCCTGAAAAGAAAGCATTTTTATATGTGCTTTTATACGGCTTGTTGCTGCCATATATAGCATTGATAAACCAAATAAAACTATGAGCGTATTTATCATTTATATTTAATCTCCTCAGTTTTTGTATAGTGTAATCATTGTTAAAGCAAGAATAATGAGTGAAATTGAACTCATTATGAATATAAATTCAAATACATGAGTCATTCTTAACCTTGCAATGTCAGATTCAATAGTTCCGATAATGATTGCCATAAGAAATAATATTCCGATAAAAAGCGGTATTGAATAAATTAATCCTAAACTTGCAGGAATAATTAAATTTATAATTAATGAGGCAAATATTATCATTTTCATTGCTGATCCATAAAGAATCAAAGCCAGGTCAGGTCCTGAATTATCAAGAATCATAACTTCATGAATCATTGTTAATTCAAGATGAGTAGTGGGATCATCTATGGGAATTCTGCATCCTTCAATAAGCATCATAATAAACAGAGCTATAACACTCAGTGTAATAATCAGAAATCCAAGTCCATCGATATTTTGAAGAATTAATGACAGGCTTTTAAAAGAATAATTGCCGCTTATAGCTATTATTGATCCGATAATTATAAAAAAAGCGGGTTCAACAAGTGTTGAAAAGCTTGCTTCTCTGCTTGCTCCCATTCCTTCAAAACTGCTTCCGGTATCCAGAGCACCAGCCAGACTAAAAAATTTACCCATAGCAAGAATATAAGCAAATAAAATAAAACTTCCTTCAAAACTCAAAACAGCTCTGTGATTAATGATTGGAATTAATAAACCTGCAAAAAGTATCGAAGCAAATGTCAAAGACGGAGCCATATTAAAAATAAATGAGGTCGTAGTGCTTATTACTTCTCCTTTTTTCAACAGTTTTATAAAATCGTAAAAAGGTTGAAAAACTGAAGGTCCTTTTCTTCCTGCCCAGAATGACTTTGTTTTATTTATTAATCCGATAAATAATAAAGGAGATATAAGTAAAAATAATATATTTAAAATGATCCCAAACATTAATTGACTCCTATCATACCTATTAAAGCAACAATTAAGAATAATAATCCGTATAAAATATATTGCTGTGTACTGCCGCTTTGTATCCAGTAAAATCGCTCAAGGAATTTTTTGTTTGTTTTAATGACAGGATTAATCAAATAAAATTCAAAAATATCCTGGATATGCAGCTTAAAATGAGCTCCTTTGGGAAACAGTCCTTTAGGTTTTTTAATATGAAAATCTTTAATAAATAGTGGTTTTAAAAAAGATAGAAACGGACTTGCATAAGAAGAGGCCGTATACTGCATTCGGTTATTTCCAGCCTGATAACCGCAATCCCAGGTTTTATAGCTGGAAACTTCTTTGTTTTTTAGCAATAAAGTTCTAAAGACATATATAAGAATAAATAAGATTATGAAACCAAAACCGGCTGCAGATATTGTTTTTAGAATATCTACAGGTATTATAAATTTAAGTGAATGCTCTTGAGTCTTTAATAATACTAATGCAGGATTTTGAACAAGATTTAAAGCATATTGAGGAAATAAACCTATCAAGAAGGTAAACAAAGCTAAAATTCCCATTGGTAAAAGCATTACCGGTGATACTTCTTCCTTGACAGAATCTGCTTCATCAGAACGGGGTAGTCCTAAAAATACTATGCTGATAGCCTTGGTAAAACATAGTAAAGCCATTGTTCCTACCAATGCCAGAGAAGCTATAGTTAAGATTGAAATAATCAAAACAGCAGGACTACTAATTTCAAAACTATAAAGCATTCCAAGATAAATTAAAAATTCACTTACAAATCCATTAAGCGGCGGCAATCCACAAATGGCAACGGAACCTATGAGAAACAGAATTGCAGTATAAGGCATTGTTTTTATTAACCCGCCAAGTTTTTCAATATTTAAAATATGGGTTTTGTTATAAACTGCTCCGGCTGCAAAAAATAATAATTCTTTAAAGATAGAATGATTTAATATGTGCAAAATCCCGCCTGAAAATCCCAGTATTGCAATTAAATTATTGTGATAAGCAAGACCAAGCATTCCAATACCGATTCCTATACCGATAATCCCTATATTCTCAACACTATGATATGCGAGTAATCTTTTTAAATCATGTTGGCCTATTGCATAAAGAACGCCAAATAATGCTGAAAGAACAGAAATGACTAAAACGAAGTAAGAAAGCTCAATTGAGGGAATACTCATCAGGGATAAGATTCTCAATATTCCATATATACCTGTCTTGATCATTACTCCTGACATTATTCCTGATATATGACTTGGAGCAGCAGGGTGTGCTTTGGGTAGCCAAGTATGAAACGGCACAAATCCGGCTTTTATGCCAAATCCAATAAATAAAATTATAAATACTAAATTTGATATGAAGTTGCCGGACGCAAAAACTTGTCTAAATAAATGAAAATCTAAACTCCCGGATTTAAGTGAAAGTATAATAAATCCTGCGATAAGAAAAAGGACCGAAATATGCATTGTAATTAAATAATATATGCCCGCAGACATTACTTCTTTTTTCTCATTCTCAAATATGACAAGGAAAAATGAAGATAATGACATTATTTCCCAAACGATCAGAAAGAATAAAGCATTCTGTACTGTCACAACCAAAAGCATAGAGACTATCAGCGTACTTAAAAAGAAAAAATGTGAAGATATTAGTTTATTTTTATATAAGTATGGCTTTATATATCCAATAGCATAGAGAGTTCCGATAAAACTCATTACCGAAATAACCAGAATAAAAAAAGCGCTTAAAGGGTCAATAACAAAGTTAACTTGTCCGATAGGATCAGGGAAAAAGATACTTTTAGAAACAATTTTATTATTCAGTATAATATTTAACGCAGAGGTTAAAAGAAAAATTGTTCCCAGTCCTGAAAATAAAGAAACAAATCTACCTTTATGCTTTTCAGGCAAAGGTATCGATAGCAATCCACCTATAAAAAACAAAAATAATCCTAAATAATAATATTTCATGATCTAATATCCTTTTCAACAGATAATCTTAGACAAATAAAAAACTCCCCTTTAAAGTTAAGAGGAGTTTAACGTAATAATTTATCTGTATTAAACTGTTCAGAAATATTTTCATCCCAGTCATTTATATTTATTTTTTGACAATAATTTCTAAACAAACTCATTTTTCACGATCTCTTATTTTAAATAAAATCAACTTACTAAAAATAACAAACAATCCAACACAATTAGGAAAAATAATGCAAGTCATACTTAACAATGCATATTTTGAGTTTACTCCTAAAGGAATTTTTAATCAAGAACGGTTAATATTATGATTTTGTATAAATGAAATAAAATATTTCAACAGCATAATTAAAAATAAATTTTTATTTTAGACCAATAACATAATCTAATTTATTACTGGGTACATCGTGTTGAGGAAATATTTTATATTCACTTTCTTTAATACCGGCATTAAGCAGGTCTTTTTTTGCCTGTTTATCAAGGTTTTCCTGTACGGAAAAACGAGAGCTTGCACTCCCTGCAATGCCGTTATATTTTTCAGCAACATTTCTGGCATTTCTTTTTTTGCCAACTACATCCTTGTGCTGTATGTAAAATGTGCTGGTAAAATTTAGAGCCTGTCTTGTTAAAAACTGTAAAATCAAATTATAACTGTAAAAGGCTCGTGCGAAGCGGGAGTACTGGCTAAAGCCGAAACGGCTTGTTTGGCAAGGCGTTGGAGGCTTTAACCAAACTCGTTCTTATACTCATTAATTTCTCCTTTATATTTCATACATATAAGAAACACATAAATTCAAAAAATTGCTATTGATAACAGTTTTTTAAATTTATGTAAAGTTTTTAAGTTTTGAAGAGCGAAAGTAATTATAGATGCTTATTGTTGTCTGATATTTTTAAAATTTGAGAAAATTGAAAAGAAATTCAAAACCATATAGTTCATAATTTTAATAATTATGAGTTTTATAAATATTTTAATCTGTGACTATACAGAACCTTATGAAAGGAGGAATAATATAATTAAAAACAAGAAATAGAGATCAGACTGACAAACCGGAGATTCCCCGAAAGATCACCCTGAGCGAAGTGAAGTTTAGTAACTTAAGTAATATAGAATCAGAAATAAGATAATTATTTAATATACTTTATTTATAATTTTTTATTTATAATAAACTAAGATTATATAAAAGTAATAAGGGAAGAGTGGAGTTTAGAATGAGAGCTATAAGTAAAATAACATCTGTAATAGTTTTAGTGTCTTTTTTTATGAGTTCAAGTGTTTATGCACAGACTGCAAATTCTAATTTTAATAATAAAATAAATATAAAACCTGTTTTTTCTCAACAAAAAAATAATTTCAAACTTCCTGAAGCTCCTTCAAATATTGAGCAGGGGAATGTTCTAAAGCAGGAAAGTGTAGATCAGATTGAAAATCAAGTAGTTGAATCTTCTTTAAATTCTAAAGATAAAGAAACAGACAAACTATACAATTTAAGCCATATTGAGGAAATCTTTAACCCTCTGTTAAAAGGCAATGTTAATATTAAAAATTCAGTAAATAGACCTATAATGCAATTTGGATATGATATTTTTTCAAATAATCTTGTTATATCTGCAAATAGCAAAATTTCCCCCAGCTATAAACTGGATAGTGGAGATAAGGTAAATATATATTTATGGGGAGATTCTTTAGACCTGATGTCTATAACCGGAAATGATTTTATAAAGTCAGTCGTAGATATTATCATAGATAAAGAAGGTAATATATTTGTTCCGGGTGCAGGTGTTATTCAGGCTAAAGGTAAAACAGTTTCAAATGTTGAACAACAAATTTCTTCAATCTTATCAGGCAAAATTACCAATTTTAGAGTCAAAGTAAGCGTTAATGATATAGGTTCTTTTCCTGTTTTTGTTATGGGAAATGTTAAAAGTCCGGGAACAGTATATATTAATGATTCTTCATCACTACTGGATATATTAACCCTTTCAGGCGGAGTTTTAAAAGAAGGTTCATTAAGGGATATAATTTATACCAAATCTCAAAATAAAAGTAAAACAAAAATCGACCTGTATGATTTGATATTGAATGGAAATTATAAGCAAATAAAATTCAAAGAGGGAGATGTAATTCTTGTAAAACCTGTTGGAAAGGTTGTCGCTCTTAATAATGGTGTTAAGCGTCCTGCTATTTATGAATTTAAAGATGGCGAGAGCTTAAAGGATTTAATAAGGTTTGCAGGAGGTTTCCTGCCTTCAATTAATACAAAGCTTATACAGGTACAGAGTTATGATGCATCAAGCGGTCAAAAGAAAGCTGTTGATGTAAATTTTAATGATTTAAGTAAAATAAATCTTAAAGACGGTGATTCTTTAGAATTTAAAAGCATGTATCAGATTGCTGAAAACACAGTAGTTATTGAAGGTAATGTTAAACATCCGGATAGTTTTCAATATAAAAAGGGTATGAAATTATCTGATATTCTTAAATCCAAAGATGAATTATTGACAAGAACTTATCTGGCTCAGGCAGTTATTGAAAGAGTTGCCGGATCAGACAGAGATATTATGTATATTCCTGTTTCCCTGACGGATTTCTTTAATGGTTATACAGATCCTGAATTACAGTCACAGGATAAAATCAAAATATATCCTAATACAAAAATGCAGAACATAGAAATTTCAGGTTATGTCCTAAATCCCGGTATTGTTCCTTTTAAGGAAGGTATGACTTTAAAAGGACTGCTTGGATCAATTAATTTTGGATCTAATTCTGATATTGAATATGTAAATAAAGTAAAAGACAGTCCAAATAAAGTAATGACAAGCGACCTGGTTGCTGAAATATCAAATGACATTACTGAAGATACTATTACTACTGAAAATACCATTAAAACGGTTTATCTCTACGATCTTTTGACAAAAAATGATAAGAACGCTGATATTGAATTGAATGCAGGGGATAAAATTTTATTCAGATCAGTAACAAATAAAGAAACGGTAAAAACAGTAAAAGTTCTTGGTTATGTTAATAATCCGGGTGTGTATAAGTTCAGAACCGGCATGCAATTGACAGATGCTATACAGTTAGCAGGCGGTTTATCTAAAGATGCATATCTTAAAGGCTTAGTATTGCTCAGACCTACAGTTTCACAGGCACAAAAAATAGCTTTGCAGGAATCATTAATAAAATTACAGGAAGAAATTTCATTAAAAACAAATGAAATTCAATCTATAAATAATAGTAATGATAATAATTCTGATATAACTGCCTATATCAATAATCAAAAAGAGCTTCTTAATACTCTGAGAGAAAAAGCATCCAAGGAGTATGGAAGAATTAATATTGATATTAACAGTAATGATATAAAAGCACTTAATAATATTCAAAATATTGAATTAAGAGAAGATGATGAAATTTTTATACCTTTTATTTCACAGCATGTTGTTGTAATAGGAGAAGTTTTAAATCAGTCTGCAATAGCTTTTAATCCTGATAAAACAGTTAAATATTATTTGGATCGGGTTGGCGGATTTACAGATCAGGCTGTAAAAAACAAAATTTATGTAATTGAAGCAAATGGAATAACAAAAAAAGTAAAGAGAATCTCGTCAACCACTGTTCATCCGGGTGATTCTATAGTAATTCCAAGAAAAGTTACTTTGCCAATTAATTGGTTAGAAATATCAAAAACCTTTGCCCAAATAATTTCAAGCGGCTTAAGCACCATCTTTATTATGACTAAAATCTAACAATAATAAGCCTTTTCTTATAACTAAATTATCTGTACGGACTGTCTATTTTAGACAGTCCGTACAGCTTTGAAAGGGATTTCTGCCAATTTGAATAATGACAACAGAGGCTATTAAAAGACATATGAATAATCTATATTACTGAAACTAAAAATTTGCATCTTTTTGGGAGAAAAGAAGTTGAGAATAGTTTTATTAGTAATATTCTGTGTATTTTTAATGCCTTTAAAGGTTCTAGCATTTGAAACAGTGTATTTAGAGGTAACACGCACAGAGATTAAAAGAAGTGAGATTGACTTTAACGATATAAAGAGGCTTGATTTTGAAAAGTTACAGCCCAGCAGAATTTATCACAGAAATGGTTTTGATGTTCTGATTACTGAATATACGGAAATACCTCTTGATGAGCTGGCTACCAAAAAGGGTCTAGCTAAACTAATTCCTGCATTAATTAGTACTGGTATGAGTATGTACACTATTAAATTCTATAATAACCAAAGAGACAAAGTCCTTCATCATACCTTTAATTATGTTGTAACAAGATTAACTGATAGACCGATTAAAACAGCTGTAACAGTAAGTATAGTTAAGGAACTGGGCTATGACTTACTGTTCGGATTGGGTGATCCAGATTGGGAAGATGTAACAGCTAATATTATAGGTGCAATGCAAGGGAAATTAGTTAAAAATGATCTAAAAAGTGTAAAAACCAATCAAAATTGTAATTAACAGGGATTAAAATTTTGATACTGAATTAGTTTTCTTCCAGACAGAAGGAAGATAAGCACCTTCACGCACATCGGATTTCTCATAAAATACAGGAACAAAACCATTTTTTATTAATATATCGTGAAAAGGAGAAGAATCATAAACATTAATAATTTTTTCGTTCTGGACGATCTTTCTTACAGGTTTATCAATATCATATATATGATCTCGTGCAAGCTGTCCTACTACAAGAAGCCCATTTTCAGGCAAGGATTTATTTATTTCTCTTGTTACATCGTCTACTATTGTAAAATTAACATTTTTTGGGTCTATATATTTGACATAACCGGTAAGATGATACCAGGCATTTTTAAATATAACTACTCCGGTGTTATGATCCAGATTTAAATTATGCCCAATATCAGAAATATCTCCGTGCTTAAAATCTACAACGCCGTCAAATACGTCAGGCTTAAGAGTATACACGTCATTAACACGGGTATCAAAATTATTGGTTGATGCCTGGTTGAATGATTCATTAAATAATTGTTTTAAATTTCCTATCAGATCATTTGAATCAGCGGTTTGATCCAAAAGGAAAATTTCATGACCGTAACCACCCAGTTTATAATGTCCTTTTTGAGCAATTTTAATAGTATCCGGTTGAATATCATAACCCGTTATTTTATATTTTTTGTCAGAGTTATGTTTTTTTATGAGCATTGCCAGAGTATAAGCTTCCTGTCCGTATGAGCATCCGAAATCGGCAATATTTGTGCCATTTTTGAAATTTTCCTCAATATAATCTGCTACAAAATTTAAAGTTTCAACATTCCTGAAAAAATATGTGTAATGTACACATTGAGGACTTATATTTTTATGAGAATTTGAATTAATCTCACTTTTATCTCTTTCAAAGGCAGCTGAAAATAGATCACATCCAAATTCATTCGGATTCACGTGCGGATTTTGTTTCGAAGAATCCGAAGGTATATTTCTATTATTTTTAAAAGAAACCTGCGTAAAAAAATTAATCATATATTTTTCCAGGTAAATAACAATTACTTGTATTAAATAATCGATAGCAAAATAATTGCCCTGAAGAAATACAAAAGTTAAAAATATTTACATATTATATGTAATTAAATACAGGATTTAGTGCTATTAGCTATAATTTGCCACCGGTGGCTTTATATAAACTTAACGAATCAATAAAACAATCTGTTTTACTTTGAGCTTGTTCTTTTTCAAGTGAAATTACTCTTGTTTTATATTCAAGTGTATCCAGATATGAAATTGCACCGGTTTCATACTTAATATTTATCAGGTCAAGATTTCTTTGCTCAAGGTTAACACGGCTTATATTATTATTATTTTTACTGGTATCAGCTTTTAATGAAGCAAGGCTGTCATTGATCTCTTGAAATGACTGAAGAATGATTTTCTGGTAATTTTCAATCATCTGTTCATATTTAAACTTTCTGACTTTTAATCTGGCAAATCTCTGTCCTCCTGAAAAAATTGTCTGCACCAATCCTGCCCCAATAGAAGCTATATAACTGTTTGAATTAATGGTTTTTGATAATGAATTAGCAAAAAAACCATATTGTCCTGTAATATTAATATTGGGAAGAAAATCTTTTCTAGCAAGATCAACATCTATTTTTGACTTTTGAAGCAAAGCTTCAGCTTTGAGTATGTCAGGACGTTTTTGAACAATATCAGATTTTATATCCGTCGGTAAATCTTTAATTAAGTCAAGGTCATCTAACGAAGACCTTTTAAGGGAAGAAGCATTATTAACACTTTCTCCGATAAGCACGGCAAGCTGATTCAGGAATATGCCCTGCTGCTTTTCCAGTTCAGTCAGACCTGTCTGAGCGTCAGTTAATGTTTTTTCTGACTGAATAATGTCAGAAACAGGACATAATCCGTAAGCATTCTTTACTTTGATCAAATCAAACTGGTTATTCCTTAGATCAAGTATCTGTTTTTGAAGCTCTATTAATTTATCCGTTCTTAATATATTAAAATATACTGCTGCAACAGTAGAAGTTAGTGATATAAAAGCGGCTCTTTCGTCATATTTAACAGCCTCAAGTTCTTTAGCTGCTCCAAGTGTTTTTTTTCGGTTTTTTAGCCAGAGATCCAGCTCATAATTCATAGTTAAAGGAAAATTAAACTTGCTTTGACTGTATTCATTCAGTTTAAAAGAACCCATTGAAACATTGTCAGAAGTTTTCTCTCTCTGGAAATTACCGCCCAGATTCAATGTAGGAAATTCTTTTCCAAGATAATCCTGAACCGTTGCCTTAGTTTCCGACACTCGCAAAGTAGCGATTTTTAAATCATGATTGGCATTTGCTGCCTTAAATATATAATCGCTTAAAACAGGATCATCAAATCTGCTCCACCAGTCCCTGTTTATAAATTCAGCCCTGTAATCAGCTACTGATCCCTTAAGTTGTTTTACTTCCTTATTTACCTGTTTTTTTGTTTCGGCAGAAAATGTTATATTTGTTGCAGTAAAAAGACTTGCAGCTAAAAATAGAATTAGTAATTTTTGTTTATTCATATATTTACAACCTCTTAAAGGAATACATGTCAGATTTGTTATACCACTTCAAAAATAAATTTGGGATTTTAACAACAAATAAAAAATGGTATTCGGTAGTAGGCACGTTATTTTCGGAGGCGATATACGTTAGTGGGAGTGAACTAAAACTGCAGCGAAGGCGATGAGCCTTTGCGTAGGTTTTATATAACTCGTTCGAGCCTTCGGAAATATAAACTCGTTTTAGTATAAAATTCAAAAATACTATTGATTTTAAGTATTAACATTTCAGAAACTTATGTTATCATAATAACAGTTAATATAATAACATTTATTATGATAACATACAAGATACTATTTTGAGGCAAAACGTGAATAAACCTAAAGTAGAAATGTCTAAAGCCACTATAGGATACTTGATTAATAAAACAGCTCTTTATTTTAGAATAGCAGGTCTTCAAGTTTTTAAGGAAAAAAAATTTAGCGTAACTCATGAACAATTTGTAATTTTATATATTCTTAGTATAGAAAATGGCATTTATCAGCGTCAACTTGGAAAAATTGCACTTAAAGACAGGCCTAACATCACCAGATTAGTAGATATTTTAGAAAACAAAGGTCTGTTATATCGGGAAATAGATCCAAATGACAGACGAATAGTAAAACTGTTTATTACTGAGGAAGGAAAAGAACAAGTAAATACTATCTATCCAGCAATTCTCGAGTTTAACAATAAAGCACTGGAAGACATAACTGCTGAAGAAGAAATACTCTTAAAAGGAGTGCTGGAAAAAATTCGTAACAATCTTGATGAAACATTTAAATTGCAATTTTAATTAATAACAAGTGATATAGAAGATAGCAGGCGGGTATAAAAATATGATAGAAGAAGAATTCAATACATCAAATGATACTGAATCGGCAGATGAAATTATAAAATCAAAAACTAAAAGAAAACGAATTATTATACCGATAATTATGGTTATAATTATTGTTACTATAGGACTGTATTATTATAATCAAGCCATAACATTTGTATCAACAGATGATGCATATATTGAAGGGCATACTATTCAGCTCAGCCCAAAGGTATCAGGAAATATTGCAAAAGTCTGTATCGAAGATAATCAAAAAATAAAAAAAGGACAACTTATTGCAGAAATAGACCCAAGAGATTATCAAGTAATCTATAATCAGGCAGTAGCAAAGTTGGAAACATCAATAGCACGACAAAAAAGTGCAGACGTTAGTGTTGGATTAACTTCTATAACTTCAGGTTCTTTATCAGGGCAGTCTAAAGCTGCATTAGAACAGACAAATCATAATATCATCGCAGCAAGAGCACAAATGAATTTTGCACAGGTTGATTTTGACAGATATACAAAGTTGTACTCAAAAGGAGTTGTTTCAAAACAGGATTTTGATAAAGTTTCAACAAATTATAAAGTTGTTCAGGAAAAATTGAATCAGGCTCTTAAAGCTCAAGATCAGGCTATTGAGAAGGCCAAGGGCTTAAATACTGTAGAACAGCAGGTTGCCATGAGTAATGCCCAATTAAAAGCTGCTAATGCAGAAATAAAACAATTAAAATATGCAGCTGATCAGGCAAAATTAAATCTGTCATATACAAAAATTTATGCTCCAAAAGCAGGTGTCATTACAAACAGATCAGTTGAAGAAGGTGCATTTGTTCAGGCCGGACAGCCTTTGTTAACAATTGTTCCTGAAGAGAGATGGGTTATTGCTAATTTTAAAGAAACTCAGCTTACAAATATGAAAATCGGACAGCCGGTTTTAATAAAAGCAGATGCATATCCTAACAAGATATTTAAAGGATCTATAGATAGTATTCAATCCAGTACCGGTGCTAAATCCAGTCTTTTTCCTCCTGAAAATGCAGTTGGAAGCTTTGTTAAAGTTGTTCAGCGGATTCCGGTTAAAATAATCTTTACAGAAAAACTTGATCCTCAATACGCCATAGTACCTGGAATGTCTGTAATTCCTGAGGTTAAAATTAAGTGAGTACAGCAATAGTAAATGATTTTCGGACTGATGAATGGAAACCAAGTGCAAGTCCCTGGTTGATTGCTGGTGCAGTTATGCTTTCAACATTTATGGTTGTGCTTGATTCTTCTGTTGCCAACGTCGCATTACCTCATATGGCCGGTACTTTTTCAGCTAGTTCAAATGAAATAATTTGGATATTAACAAGCTATTTAATCGCAACCGGTATAATTTTACCTTCCACTGCTTGGTTTAGCAGTCTTTTTGGCAGAAAAAGATTTCTGATTATATGTATAATAATTTTTACTTGTGCTTCAGTCTTATGCGGGATGTCTACCAGTTTAGAGATGATGGTATTTGCACGAATAATTCAGGGATTAGGAGGTGGAGCACTTATCCCAATTTCGCAGTCCGTATTATTGGAAAGCTTTCCGATTGAAAAACGTGGAATTTCAATGGCTGTGTTTGGTTTAGGTGTAGTCTTAGCTCCGGTTATAGGACCGACACTTGGCGGATGGATTACTGATAATTATTCATGGAACTGGATCTTTTACATTAATCTTCCCATTGGCATCTTAGCTGTATACCTTTCACACATATTTGTAGAAGATCCTCCTTATCTAAAAAGAGGGACAATTCAGAAAATCGATTATGTCGGTTTTATATCATTGATTGTATGGTTAGTATCATTACAGATAGTATTGGATAACGGTCAAAATTCAGACTGGTTCGGATCTACATGGGTATGCTGGACATCTCTTTTATCTGCTTTGGCAATGATATTCTTTTTTGTCTGGGAATTACATTTTAAAGATTCTATAATTGATCTGAATGCTTTTAAAGATCGTAATTTTGCAGTTGGAACTTTATTAACTACACTTGTTAATGTCATTTTATATAGTACTCTTGCAATTTTACCATTATTCCTTCAAAGTTTGCTTGGCTACACTGCTTATCACAGTGGCATTGCCATAACTCCAAGAGGTTTGGGATGTTTAGCAGTAATTATTCTTGCAGGATACTTGTCTAATAAGATCGATAATCGTATTCAGATAGTATTCGGATTTATTTTACTGGCTATTTCCTGTTTTATGTTTGGTAACCTGAATCTTAATATTTCGATGAATAATATTATATTTCCCAATATTATTTGTGGTATGTCTCTCGGATTTCTCTTTATTCCACTTGCAACATTATCCTTTGCAACTTTAAAAAAAGAACATATTGCTAATGCTACCGGAATACAGAATTTATTAAAAAACATTGGCGGAGGTATTGGGGTCTCTATTGTAGGAACTTTACTTTCTCGTAATGCTCAAATACATCAGTCTTATATGGTGGATCATTTGAATCCCTTAAATCCTGTTTTTCAACATAAGATAAATATGCTGAATCATTTTTTGTCTATGCATATGAGTCCTGTAGTTGCTGCTCAAAAGGCAAACTTTTTTATGTATGCAACCCTGCTTAAACAATCTATTCTCTGGTCATATATAGATAGTTTTAGGTTATACGGATTAATCTCTTTAATTTTAATACCTACAGTATTCATTTTTAAAAATGCAAAAGCTGTTAAGAGTCAAAATAATACAGTTATGCATTAATTTTGTGTCTTGTAAAAATGGGTAGTGGACAGATATAAATAATTTGATCTAATCTTTAAAATCTTGAATTTTATTATCATTCATACATCTGTCAATGCCAGGATTTCGGAGAAATTTACAGGCAATCTGTCTAGTTTTTGCTTATTATTTTTAAACTCAATTGATAATATCCTTCAATTCCGCTTTGCTTCATTTAATTATAATTATGGCATGTGGTCAGGGTCATAGAGTCTTTTAAAAGCACATCCCTGCCCATAACCGCCCACTACACAACTGGAAGGCTGATACAAAACATCATTTGGACTTCCTCCTGGAAGTATAGAATAATTCCCACTCGTAGGAGTTTCGCGTATGACCCAGAAATAGAATAAATCTTTTCCTGACATATTTGGACCTTTTCTGCCATTTATATCAATCTGAATACTACCGCAAGCATTTATATTATAGTTACTACAGGTAGGACTATTCGAAAAACTTAATAAAGTTCCATTATTTAATACAGATGCTCTATCTACAACGTTATCACTGACCGTATACCAATCTGTACCTTTATACTTTTTATATGTTGTCGAACCATATATATTTAAAGAAGTACCTTTTTGAACACAAGACATAACGTTGCAAAAATCATCTCTGAAAGCTGTTTGATCTGCATAAGATGAAACTCCTTTACCAACATAAACATTTCCATTGTTATTCGCCTGAATCATCATTACTGCATTAGAAAGATCAGAATAGATTTTCTTAACAGCTACGTTATATTCGGCTTCCTGGGTATTTTGTACCAAACCCGGAATGGTCAAAGAAGCAATTACTCCTATAATTAAAAGAGTTATCAATACTTCTGCCAGAGTGAATCCTTTTTTTGCTATTTCTTTTTTATTTTCAGAATTAAACATATTAACACCTTTAATTACACTATAATCATAATAACTAATATTACGGCATGTGATCAGGATCATATAGTCTGGTTTTTGCACAGCCAAAACCAGTACCAACTGTACATAGTACAATATTGGAAGGAATTCCAGATTCTTTCTGAAGTCCACCCGGAATGATTGAATAAGTTATATTATTATTTACACTTTCTCGTGATACATAAAATGAAAACAAATCTTTTCCCCACATATTCGGACCTTTTCTGCCGTTTATATCAGCCTTAATATCTCCACATAAAGTAGTTATTGAATCACAAGTGGGATATGAGTAGAACTTTAAGAGCACCCCATTATTTATTGTGGCAGAATCATCAACTATACTATTTAGTGTACCATTATCACCAGCTTTGTATAATTTATAATTAGTTCCGCCAAAAATATTAGTAGCCGTATTTTTTGTAACACAAGACATTACATTACAAAAATCATTTCTGAATGCTGTAATTTGGGTACTTCCATTTCCTATACCTACTTTAACAAACCCATTATTATTAATCTGAATCATCATTACTGCATTAGAAAGATCAGAATAGATTTTCTTAACAGCTACATTATATTCGGCTTCCTGAGTATTTTGTACCAAACCCGGTATGGTCAATGAAGCAATAATTCCAATTATCATTAGAGTTATCAATACTTCTGCCAGAGTGAATCCTTTTTTTGATAATCTCATAATATCCTCACATTGTGACTGATTAATTTGTTTTTTCTGTTTATTATGACACCCTAAACTTTTTTCAACATGACAAGGAATATTATCAATTATATTCCATTTATTACCAGTTATTCATCCAACTAAAATATTTAATAACCTAATTATATATCATATTGGTATTTACACAACAAATAAATTTCCTCTAAACAGATGACATGAAAGAAATTTATTAAAGTTTCCCTTACTTCAACCGATATACAAAGCATGGAGTTTGAGCTCCTGCTTTGCTATCAGTTATGTAGAAGGAATAAGAAGTATGCTCAAGGGAAGGTTGAAAGACCAGAACAATTCTATAAATACGGACATTCAAAAGATATTAATACTTGCAAAACAGGCACACGAAGATTATCTCATACGCGCTAAAGAATCAGATCTGGAAAATGCTCTACTATACTATTTTCAGGCTATAAAAATAGATCCTTCAATTTCTGATGCATATTGTAAACTTGCCAGTTTAATGTGGGAAAAAGGTCAAATTGATCTGCAATCCGCACTTGAACAATGTGAAAAAGCAATCAGCCATGATCCATCTTCTCCCGTTGCAAGACTGTATTTTGGCTATTTTCTTAAAACAGCAGGTAAATTTAATGAAGCAGAAGATGAATTTAAAAATGCAATAAAACTTGGCGGAATATTTTACGCAAAACCAAGAATTGCTCTTGGATCAACCATTCTACAAAAGGCAAGAACAACAACTCCGAGCTTATACGAATTTTCAAGAGGTATATATCACTTCTTTTCAGGCATCATGCTAATTTTATGGGATTTTAATGCAATAAAAATGTTCTATAAAAGTGTTGTAGAAGATATTCGCCTTTCAACTTATGACTTAAAAGCAACTATATTTAAAAAATTCAACAAAATTGATAAAGTAGTAGAAATATACGAAAACGCAGCAGAACATACAGGTAAAAATGAATTATTTTATTCAAAAATAGGTGACTTATCTTTAGAACACGGCAATCCTGATCAGGCTATTGACTATTACAAAAATGCCCTGAAGTCATCACCTGATAATATAGGTCTATGGGCAAAGATGACCAGCATTATTCAGCATTATTACAGCGATAATACTGAGGAATTAACCAATTGTTATCTAAAAATATCTGAACTTGACCCGACTAATGCAAAAATTCACTACGAATTAGGACATCTTCACCTCCAGTCAGAAGATTCATATAATGCGCTGGAAGCGTTCAAAGAAGCTGTTAGTATTGATAAGAAAAATCCCTATTACCATAATTCTCTTGCTTACGCTTATGTTCAAATCAAAGACTATGAATCTGCAATCAACGAATACCAGAAGGCTATAAGACTAAATCCTGACAATGAATGGACTTCCATTGTATCACAGGCATTAGGAGCAATATATCATCAGGTAAAAGGGAACTCTGATGCTGCGATCGTTGCATATCAATCAGCAACTGTTCTTGATCCTCTGAATCTTGATGCTTTTATTGCCCTTGCAGAAACTTATCAGGAAAATGGCGATTATAATAATGCTATTGACAATTATTTGGAAGTTATAAAACTTGATCCCACTATTGCAAAAGTATATTGCAACCTTGGACTCTGTTTATGGGAAAAGGATTATGTAGAAGAAGCCATTATTGCATACCAAAAAGCAACTGCACTTAATTCAAAGTATGAAATTGCTTTCAATAATCTCGGCGTAGCTTATCTGGACGGAGTCGGCAAAGTGGAAGAAGCTCTTGCTATATTCTCTCTTGCAATTAAAAACAATCCTAACTATGCACTTGCATATTACAATAAAGGTAGAGCTTATCAGGCATTTGGCAATAAGACCGAAGCTGCTAATTACTTCCAGATGGCAATTGACATAAACAGGTTAACAGAAGAATTTGACGAAACAGAAGTCGAAACACGTTTATTTAATCTATTTTCTGTAGATTAATATTATATCTCGTTTCACATTGAACTTGTTTCAGGGTCTCGAACCAAAAGATGCTGAAATAAATTCAGAATGACACATATATAGAAGCTTAATTTGCGCCTAAATAGAGCGGTTTATCCGCTCTTTTTTATATTTGTTTTTGAAAAATATTAAAAAATTATTAATCTAAATATAATTTAACTGAATTTTTGATAAAATACCATTGAACTTTTCTTTTGAAAATTCGATCTTATTTAGAATACTTTAAAGGAGGTAGATTATGGAAGAAAATGTAACTAATGAAGAAAAAAAGAATATTGATAATGAACAGACAAAAAAATCAGACAGATTTATTATTCAGCTTCTGGTAGCATTTTTCGCTATTTTTATTGGAGCATTTCTTGCTTTCTTTTTAGTTTTCAGCAACATTATAAAAAATACTCACATTGCTTACAATTTCGATAATCAGGCATCTTCTAAATTTTCCGATATTATCTTTAAAAATGCAGATCAGGAATTTAACAGAATGTTCAAAGAAAGTCAGATTTTCCCAAAGGTAATAAGATTTAACAATGATGTTTTAAAACCGGAAAATGCAACTCTGCGAACAGAAGAAACTCCAAAAGAATATAAAGTTATCATTAATTTGAAATCATTTGGAAATGATGAAAAAAATGTAAGTTTTAAAACAGATAAAAATCGAATTACTATTTCAGCTAAATATAAAAATGAAAAAGATAAAAATTCTTTCAGTTCGACAAATTTTTACGAGTCATTTGGACTTCCCGGAAAAATTGACAACTCAAAAATTATAAAAGAGAAAAATGGAGATAATTTGGTAATTACAATCCCTAAAAAAAGTTGATCTGAATACTATCAATTGTCATTCTGAGCAAAGCGAAGAATCTATGCTTAACTTGCACGAGGATTCTTCGAAGTAAAGCTCTCAGAATGACAACTCAATAAATGCTGGAAAAAATTTTCTTTAATCCATGATTAAGGAATAAAGAAATGTAATAAAATATATTAAAATTTGTCCAGATATAGTTTTTGGGCATTTATCCAATTTTCTGCCGAAGATTTATTTATATTTGATTCATGTAGACTAAAAGCCAAAAATTGAAGCCTTTCCATAATTTCATGATAAGCCGTAATCCAGTTTTGGAATGGATCTCCACCATTTTTTAAATAATGAAGAAATGCTTCATCTCTTATTCTTTCATCAATAGACTGTTCTCTAATTGCATCATCCCAATCCTGATAAGGGTTATCAGGAATATTATGATTTATTCTGTCCAAATGCTTATAATAAGCCCTGTTTCTTACCCTATCCCAAAAATTTACATCAGCCATAACAATGCCCCCTCTCTATTTTGTATTTTAATAATATCAGTTTGAGAGAAATAATTTATTAGCTATAAGTATTATTTCATTTTTGGAGCTGTTGTTGATTTTTGGCGTTTTACGGATACAACATCACTTATACCCATTATACTGTTTGTTACTTTGTTTAAATGTTCTATATCAGTAATTTCCAGCCCGATTTCTATTATGGCAGTTTCATGAGTCCTGGTTTTGACACTTGCATATGCAATGTTGGTATTATTATCTACAATTTTACCTAAAATATCTTTAAATACACCTAGCCTGTCGAGTGCTTCAACCCTGATATTTGTAATGTAAATCTTAGACTTGTCTGCTTTAGACCAGCTTATTTCCATTATTCTGGCAGGATCAACATGATTTAGCCCTGCACAATCTATGCCATGAACACTAACTCCCCTGCTTCTGGTTACTACTCCGACAACGGGCTCACCCGGTACAGGCGAACAACATTTTGAAATATGATAGAGCATTCCTTCCAGCTCAACAATACCTTTAGCAGGTTTTTTAGGAGCCGCCTTGGGTAATATAACAAGAGGCTGTTCTACTTCTGGTTTTAACTTGTTTACAACTCTGTGTACAGTAACTTCACCACAACCTATACCAGCATACAGGTCTTCTTCAGCCAAAAAATTCAACTGTTTTGCTACTTCTAAAAGCTTGCCCGATTTAAGATGCTCTTCAAAAACAGCTTTTGTAAGCTCCTGTTCAAGATTGGCCTTGCCCTGTACAATATGTTCATCTCTAAGATATTTTTTGAATGACTGACGAATTTTTGATCTTGCCTGATTTGTCACAACAATATTTATCCAGTCCAGACGTGGCTTTGCTTGCTTACTGGTTAAAATTTCAATTATATCACCATTTTTAAGTTTGGTATCCAACGGAACTATTCTGCCGTTAACAATAGCACCATTACATTTCTGTCCGATTTCAGTATGTATTCTGTATGCAAAATCTATCGGAACAGCACCTCTCGGAAGATCTATAACATCTCCCCTTGGAGTAAATACAAATACCTGATCGGAAAACAAATCCAACTTAACACTATCTACATATTCCTTAGCATCTTTTATATCCTGCTGAAATTCAACAAGCTTTCTAAGCCAGGAAAATTTTTGATCAGACTGTGAATTTGCATTTACAGACCCGGATTCTTTATATCTCCAATGCGCAGCAATACCAAATTCAGCTATTTCGTGCATTTCGTTTGTTCTTATTTGTACTTCAAGTGGTTTTCCTCTAGGGCCAATTACCGAAGTATGCAGTGATCTGTAAAGATTGGTCTTTGGCATAGCAATAAAGTCTTTAAATCTGCCTGGAATTGGTTTAAATGCAGAGTGAATAACACCAAGAACTTCATAACATTCTTTTTCTGTATCAACAAGTATTCTAACCGCAGTAACGTCATATAAATCCTGATAAGACTTCTGTTGCCTAGCCATTTTACTGTAAATACTGTAATAATTTTTTGCCCTGCCAGTAGTAACTGCATTAATATTCATCATTTTCAGATTAGAACTGATCTTATCTATAATAGCCTGAACAGTCATATCTCTTTCTGCCTTGCTTTGGGCTACCAATTGAGCTATCTCAAAATATTTTTCGGGATTTATATATCTTAAAGCTAAATCTTCAAGTTCGGATTTGATTTTTCCCATACCTAATCTATTTGCAAGAGGAGCAAATATTTCCAAAGTTTCCTGTGCAATTTCTTTCTGTTTTGGTAGAGTCATATAGTTTAATGTTCTCATATTATGAAGCCTGTCAGCTAACTTTAAGAATATTACTCTTACGTCATCTGCCATAGCAAGGAACATCTTTCTAAAGTTCTCTGCCTGTCTTTCTTCTTTAGAACTAAAACTGTATTTGCTTAATTTTGTAACCCCATTAACCAAATTAAGCACATCTTCGCCAAATTTTTCGCTTATTTGTTCAGGTGTGGTCTCTGTATCCTCCAGAATATCATGAAGAAGTGCAGCACAAATTGTATCAGCATCTGCCTGAAGATTTGCCAGAATACAGGCAACTTCAATAGGATGCACGATATAAGGCTCTTCGCTAACTCTGTATTGTCCATCATGCAGTGATGTTGCAAACTCAAGCGCAGAGCGAATTTTTTGAAGATCCTGCTCTGGTCTGTTCTGCTCTATAACTATTGTGTCCAGAAGATTAAACAATTGTCTTAATCCATATAAAATTTAATAATATTATTGATATCAAGTTAAGTACTACTTTATTTTACCTTTAAAATCAGATATACTCAACTTGATTTTGTTTTTAACTTGAAAATATATTTTATGAGCAATTTTGAAAAAACTAAATTTAATATAACAAAACTTGACAATGGAATTAAAATTAGTGTCAGGGTTATTCCAGGTTCTTCCAAATGCGAAATTTCAGGTCTTATAGATAATAGTCTGAAAATAAAGCTAGATGTTCCTCCAATCGAAGGAAAAGCTAACGAAAAATGTATAAAATTTTTGTCAAAATTGTTAGGTGTTCCGAAAACCTCGATTGAAATTGTTTCCGGCGAAAAGAGCAAAAACAAGATTTTATTTATAAAAGGTGAACCTGATAAACTTTTATCAAAGATGTTGGAAATTATTTAGAAAACCTGATTAATTTGTCAGCCAGCTTTTAAAATCAACACTTCTTCCGTTTATTGTAGCTGGACTAGCTAAATAGGGACCTACTTTTCCGCTAGATACAGGTCTACCGTTTGCTGATGTATCATCAATAGCGAAATAAACTATTCCGTCAGCTCCAAGAAGAAATGAGAAGATATCTTTTCCAATTAAATTCGGTCCTTTTTCACAATTTGTATCAACTAATATATGAGCATCGTCAGATGCATGCCATGGAGATGCCCAGCATATTCCATCAGATGTTATCCAGCTAAATCTTTTTGGAGAATATGTTTCTCCATATGCGTAACCAAGTATGTAGTTATATTCATAATTCAAAGGCCAACATCCATCTTGGTTCGCACAGCTTTTAACAACATTAAATTTAGCTTTGAATGCATCTCCTCTTCCATCAGTAGCACTGCCGCAGGGACTCCAACCGCTGCTTCCAACATATGTACTGGGGTTTTCTGCTACTACCAGCCGCCATACTTGACTTGCTGTACCATATACTTTCTTGAATGATGCTTTATATTGGGCATCCTGTATATCATTGACTAAAGCCGGAATAGTAATACTCGCAATTACACCGATTATCATAAGAGTTATCAGGACTTCTGCCAAAGTGAATCCTCTTTTCTGTATTACACGCATTATATCTCCTTTTTGTAAAATTATTTACAGGCATAATTCTCTGATATATTGACAACACTAACCAACTAAATTAATTTTTAACTTAGATTATATAGCATATTTTAACTTTGCTACAAGAGAACTTTAATATAAAAACTTAGAACGAGTTTGGTTAAAGCCTCCAACGCCTTGCCAAACAAGCCGTTTCGGCTTTTACCAGCACTCCCGCTTCGCACGAGCTTTTACAGTTATAATTGGATTTTACAGTTTTTAACAAGACAGGTTCTTACAAAACAAGGCAAATACAAAATCTTAATTAATTTTCATTTTATGTTAAATTTCTAATTGGTGTTAATTTGTAACTGATAAAAACGAAAAATCCTTAAAATGTCATCTTGAGCGAAACGAATTGAAGTCGAAGGATCTTATTAATAATGTCAGAAGATAACAGGCGAAAACTGGCAAGCTTGCCACGGATTTCTTCGAAATCCTCGCAATGACAAGTGTATACAAGATGATTAAATTCCAGATTTTAATTATTTATCAGTTTGTATTTATCCACTACCTAATTTCTTTGTTCGCGATATAATTATATTTAATATATTACATTTCCCGGAGGATATAATGTTAACATTTTCTCTTATAATACAAATTGTTTCAGGCGCACTTTTATCATTACTTATACTGGTTCACTCACCAAAAGGTGATGGTATGGCTTCCATCGGTGGAGCATCACAGTTATTTTCCAGCCAAAAAGGTGCTGAAGCAGGTCTTAATAAAGTTACAACAGTATGTGCAGCTATTTTTATTTTGACTTCAATTTTACTCGGATTCCACATAATCAAATAAAGTATCTACTGTTAATTAAAACAGCATGCCCTTTAGTAACAACAATAGAAGGGCGGCGGCGGATACTTTTGCTGACATATCCTGATATTGCCTTAATGAAGCCATATCTTTATAAAGTTCATTAGTAGGTCTTGCCGAAATAACGGCAGAGAGTCTTTCTATTCGATCATTAACAGGATCTTCCGGTGATGCACTGTTGAATAATTTGATTTCAAGTCTGGAAAGCCTTGATTCTAAAAGTTCATTTGAATATGTCGTACTAAATATATCATTCTCCATCTTATCAATAAGAAGATTAACTGATTCATTACTTAATTGAGATATATCATCCTCTGAGTTAAAACTACTACTCGTAGTAGTTTTAACATTACCAAAAACTGCTATTTTTAACTTATCAACTCTGTCAGATAGAGGTGTATTCATTGATCTGCTAAAGACAACTGTTTCAAGCCTGCTAAGTCTTCGATAAATATTATCATTCGGGTATATATGGTTAAGAACCTTCTTTTCCATATCGTCAACAATTGCATATTTTACAGACGAGTCTTCATTTTGCATTTTTTGAGAAGTATTAGTTTTTGATACAGGCTTGGGTTGAACTTTATTAGCAGACTTGGGTGATATTTCTATCTGCCCGAAAACAGTTTTGAGTTTGTTTATTCTAACTGTGGTTGTTCCGTTACTTTTTAAACCGAAAACATTTGTTTCTATTCGTCCTAATCGTTTATTAACATCTTCTCCCTGAAATTTCGTGCCA
Organism: Candidatus Gastranaerophilales bacterium; assembly: GCA_028689995.1. Lineage (GTDB taxonomy): Bacteria > Cyanobacteriota > Vampirovibrionia > Gastranaerophilales > UBA9579 > JAQVCB01. The sequence continues at coordinate 158 of JAQVCB010000027.1, read as the reverse complement.
AAAAGCTTCTGTTCAACGGATGATACAAAAGAAGACCACTGCACATGGTTTTATGGTATAATGCAGTCATAGATTAGATTTAGAGGTGGATATGACTACATTTTTTATGATAGGTGTTGCTGATAAAATTAAAAATAATAAAATAGTTGCAGTTGGTA
>JAQVCB010000026.1 GCA_028689995.1 Candidatus Gastranaerophilales bacterium | reverse complement strand
AAAAAGCAGCTGATTCACTATCCATTGAATACGAAATTGAAAAAGTTACCGATATTCAAAAGATTATGGAATTTGGAGTTATGATGACTCCTGCTCTTGCTGTTGACGGTGAAGTCAAAGTTACAGGCAAAGTTCCTTCAGTTGAAGAAATTAAAAAATATTTAGATTAACAACAAGGAACTTTTAAAGCAACCAGTAAGGTTATTGAAAAAGCAGCTTAGAAGGCTAAAGATACATTAAATACAAATTTATAAAAAATAGAAGCATAATATTAATGTAAAATATCAGAGGAGGTCATAATGTTTAAATTAATTAGATTATTAACAATACTTTCAGTTTTAATATTTTTAACACTTTCTTTGGGTTTTTTAAACAGTTCTTATGCAATATCTGAAAATAATATAATTCCTGTTAAATCAGAAGTTAAAAATAATTCAAAAATTATAGTGTACTATTTTTATGGAAAACCTAGATGTGTAAGCTGTAAAAAAATTGAAACTTATACAAAAGAAGCTGTTGCTTCTTTAAAAAATAATAATGTCGAATTTAAAGCAGTCGATCTTGATCAGCCAAAAAATAAGCACTATACAAAAGACTATAAACTTTATACCAAATCAGTCGTTTTATCTAAGGTTAAAAATGAAAAACAGATTAAATGGAAAAATTTGAGCGGCATTTGGACTAAACTCAATAATGAAAAAGAATTCAAAGCCTACATAACAAAAGAAATAAAAAAAATCGGAGGTTAAAATGCTGTTCGCATTGCTATCTGCTCTATGGTTAGGAATATTAACCTCAATCAGTCCCTGTCCTCTTGCCACAAATGTTGCAGCCGTTTCTTACATTGGCAAAAATATAACCTGTCCCTATAAAACAGTGTTATCGGGATTTCTTTATACATTTGGAAGAATGCTCAGTTACGTCTTAATAGGAATAATTATTGTTACTGGCTTGTTATCAGTACCTTCAATTGCCACTTTTCTTCAGCATTATATGAATGTTATATTAGGACCTGTTTTAATTCTGGTTGGTATAATTCTATTAGAAATTGTTAAAATAAACTTTTCATCAGGAATTTCAAATATGGGTTTCCACGATAAGATTAAAGATTTTGGACTTGTAGGAGCATTACTGCTTGGAATTATATTTGCTCTTTCATTTTGTCCTATTTCAGCAGCTTTGTTCTTTGGCAGCCTTATTTCACTTTCTGTTGAACATAATTCAAAAGTTTTATTTCCGCTTGTATATGGTATAGGAACAGGACTTCCAGTTGTAATATTTGCATTTATAATTGCTTTTAGCATTAATTCAGTAGGCAAAGCATACAATAGTCTTGTAAAAGTCGAGTTCTGGATGAGAAAAGTAACGGGTGTAATTTTTATCCTTGCAGGAATTTATTTTATAGGCACTCATATTTTTGGAATTTAATAATAGAAAATAAGTAAGCAACAAAAAGTCTTATACTGAAAATTTCAAGATTGAACCGCAAATTTTTTTAATTCACTCTTGAATAACGTTTGATATATAAAACTTTTATCGCTGCAATCGTTCACCCCGCAAGGGGGAACAAAAAATTTGCTGTATTTATCGCTCATTACTGACTCTAATAAACTATTTTAAAGCTACAATTTTGCTTAAACTTACGTTCTGATTGAAGTTGATATAATTATAATTAAATAAAAAGAAGATAAAAAAAGAGAAACTTATTGAAAAATTGAAGTGAAGAAAAGTTGGCGGGTTGGCATAGAAACATAAGTTTAAGCAAAATTTTCGCAATAAAACAGTTTAAAGAGTCACTACATGAGCTTTTTATTGTTTTTATTAGATTTTAGTGCTTTTGCTTGATTCCTGTTTCTTAATCTTTCAAATAGATTGCTTCTTCGCTAAACCCTTTGAAATAGGGTCATTTTAAGCTGTTTATTAAGAAATGTTAAGTATTTAAAAATTAATCCTAAAGTTTTTAAAAAATGTGCCGATATATAAAATATAAGACCATTAAAGATGGTCATACCCCAACCTCCTCCCCAAGTCTAGTAGCCGCCAAAAGCGGCTTTCTTTTTTGGGAATTTTTATCAGTGTTCATCTACCAATACCGATTTTCTAAACCAGACCTTCTTTTATTGCTTTTACTGCTGCCTGCGTTCTGTCATCAACAACTAATTTTTGAATTATATTGCACACATGAGCTTTAGCTATATGTTCACTTATATTAAGATTTTTTGCAATTTCATTATTTGACATTCCCTCGACAACCAGTTTAAGAACTTCATACTCCCTCTCGGTCAAATTGGCATGTTCGGCCTTAAATGTTGCGCGGGATAGAGGCTTTCCCTGGATTAATGACGGGTTCCTTTCCATTACGATCTTGGCTATTGCGGGATCAAGCCATACTGCACCATCATTTACGGACTGAATAACCATTATTAAATATTCAGTTTTAATATCTTTCATTGCGTAAGCTGTTGCACCTGCTGCAAGTGCTTGCATTACTTCGTTTTCATCACTATGCGAAGTCAAGACAATGATATTTATGGCAGGATCTTGTTCTTTTATTTTTTTCGTTGCTTCTATACCATCCATAATGGGAAGTCCGATATCCATCAATACAACATTAGGCTTAAGTTCTTTTGCTAATTTTACTGCTGTTTCTCCATCTTCTGCCTCCCCGATAACATCAAGTATCGGATATTCATCAAAAATAGCTTTTAAGCCCACTCTTAAAAGTTTATGATCTTCTACCATCAGCAATTTAATCTTTTCAGGCATATAAAATCCTCTGTTTTCATATTATTTTATAATTAGAAATTTTTTGACTACTAAATAAATTGATTATCATTATCGCATTAGCTAAAGCATAATCATCGGTCATTTATCTAAACCAATTAATATTATTTCTTATGTTTATTGACAAAAAGTCTACCTTATAAAATTTAAGGTTCCAAAATTATAGCTATGCAAAAATCTGAATATTGGGAAATATTAGATATGAGCGAATTTGATGCAGTACTCGTTTCAATAATTAAAATTTTTTATAAACTGTAAGAACGAGTTTGGTTAAAGCCTTCAACGCCTTGCCAAGCAAGCTGTTTCGGCTTTAGCCAGCACTCCCGCTTCGCACGAGCCTTTTACAGTTATAATTGGATTTTACTGTTTATAACCAGACAGGCTCTAAATTAGTATAAAATTTCTATATTATAAATTAGTAAGCAAAAAAAAAAGCCACTTGCGTGGCTTACATATGCTCTGCTTTCTTATGTTCTCTTCTTCCATTTTCCAGTAACCTGAAACAGGTAACCTCTTATGGAATGTTCGGGGGATAACTGAGAAATTAGAGGTTTCTTTTTTGGGGTTAGGGTATGGTTTATTAAATTAAAGTGTTTAAATTACACTTCATTCAATGTTTATATTAAAGTCTAAATTTAGTGTTCTGTCAACACTAAATTGTTATAGATATTAAGAAATATAAAGTTAGATTTATTTTTTTTGCTATACCTGAATAACAGCAATTAGTTATAAATCTTTTAATGACCATAAGATAGAAGTTTTTCATGTTAAACTTTATTTGAATAATTAAATAGCTGAAAAAATTTTAATTCATAGAAAGGTAATAATAATGTCAGGTCTTAAGATAGCAATTCCAAATAAAGGCAGATTATCAGAAGATGTATTTGATCTTCTTCAAAGAGCCGGATTAAGCATTTCAAAACAGGAAAAAAGAAAACTTTACACCAGTACCCAAGATGGTAATTACAGCATAATTTTTGTCAGGACTCAGGACATACCGAGCTTTGTCAGTGATGGTGTAACTGATCTGGGAATTACAGGTTACGATGTTATGCAGGAAACCGAAGCAGAAGCTGAAATGATATATAATCTTAACTTTGGCGGTTGCAAGATGGTCATAGCTGCAAAGGAAGAATCTCCCTTCAATAATGTTAATGATATTCCTGAAAATATTAAAATAGCCACTTCTTTTCCTAATATTACAAAGAAATATTTTGATAAACTTGGTAAAAAAGTTCATGTTATAGAAGTTTCAGGTGCAACAGAAGTTACTCCGCAACTTGGACTCGCAGACATTATTGTCGACATAACTTCAACCGGCTCAACATTGAAATCAAATAAACTGAAAATTATCGGAGAAATATTAGATTCTACGGCTGTTGTTATAGGCAGACCTGGAATTTCAGAAACAGAAAAAAATAAAATTGATGCTTTTGTAAGAGCAATAAAATCTGCAATGGCTGCAGAAGAAAAAAAATATCTGATGGCAAATGTTCCCAAAACCGCATTGCCTGAAATAAAGAAATTCCTGCCCGGATTATCTTCTCCGACAGTTATAGGACTTTTGGATGAGCCAGATAACGTTGCAATTCATGTAGTTGTTGAAAAAAGACATATTTACGAAAGTATTGATAAATTAAAACAACTCGGTGCAACAGGAATTTTAATTATGACAGTCGACCAGATGATACCATAGCGGAGCTGGGAGTGAATAAAATCGATGGAGGGGATGATGAGTCCTCGCTTTTCGATTTTATGTAACTCGTTCATGAACGAAAGCGGCAGTGTAATAAACTTAAGAGGAGCTATAAAAGCTCCTCTTAGTGAAATCTTATTTTATGCAAACACATTTACAATTGTTGGTTTATTTTCAATTGACTTTATAGTTTTGGGTTTACTTAACGCACTTCTGACTGTAAGCATCATTTTTTGCACTTGGGCATAGTCTCTCATGACTTCCCAGTACCTGTCAGCAGACATTGTCAATTTTGCAATATCACTGTCAATATTATTAACCTGCTTTTCTGCATATTTTTGAACTAGCAATTCATCAATATAGTCTTGTGGTCCAATAGCCATCCCATATCTCCTTCGCGTACCTTAACCCCATTAAATAATTTATTTTTCCCCTTATCTATATAAAGTATTTTTTTCTGAGAAAATTGCTTAATTTCATATAATTTGTTAAGAGGTGTTAAAATTAATAAATAAAATTAATAATCAGGGTATAAATATGTCTAATAATCAGATAAGTTACAGTTTTTGCGAAAGCTATGAAGACAAAGCCGTTAAAACATCGATAGAAAAGATCCTGTCATCTTTTTCTGATCTAAATGAAAAATTAAAATCAAAAAAACTAAATATTCTTATAAAACCGAATCTTCTAGCTCCCAGACATCCTGACAAGGCTGTTACAACTCACCCTGCTGTTTTAAAAGCTGTTATTGAATATTTAAAGCAGTTTGACTGTAATATAACTATTGCTGACAGCCCTGCTGGTTCGTATAGTTTAAAAGTATTAGATAAACTATATAATGTGTGCGAAATAGATAAAATTGCATCAGGCTGTAATCTTAACTATGATCTATCTGACGTTGTCGTAGAATTTCCTGAAGGCAAGGTTTTGAAAAAATCTCTTATAATAAAACCTGCTATTGAAGCAGATTTTATTATAAATGTCGCCAAACTCAAGACTCACACTTTAACAAGACTTACTTGTGCGACAAAAAATCTTTTCGGACTTATGCCCGGAGTCTTAAAATATCGTCAGCATCTTGCAATGCCGGATATTAAAATATTTTCACAAATGATAATCGATATAAATAAATACTTTGAAGGTAAAGTTTTTCATATTGTTGACGGAATAATTGGCATGGAAGGAGAAGGCCCGAGCGGAGGTGAACCGAAATTTGCAGGGGCTTTGTTTGGAGGTTGGAATCCTCAGAGCTTAGATGTTCTTGCATGCAATATTATGGGAATGTCACCGGATACAGTACCTACTTTAATAGGATATAAAAACCTTGAAAACATTAAACTGATTAAATTCGATGAAATCAGGACATATAAATTCAACCTGCCACCTGAAAGATACAAAAGCCTGCCTGATTATATCCCTGAATTTGTGCAAAATATTTTAACAGAAATAATTGTAGCCAAACCTGTAATAAACAGAAAAACCTGCAAAAAATGCAATATCTGCGTAAAATCCTGTCCTGCTGAAATTATTTCAATGGATGAAAAAGGGGCTTATATCAAAAGCTATAAAACGTGTATTAAGTGTTACTGCTGTCAGGAAGCATGCCCTCACAAGTCTATTCACCTGTCAAAGCCGCTAATTGAGCGAGTTTACAAAATCATTAGAAAAATTAAAACAAAAAAATCCTGAAGCGGGAGCTAATTAAAAGAAGCAAAATTCCCCTTTAATTAGCTCATTCATGTATAATAAATAGATGCTTAATCTAAAATACGGTATTTAAAAGTGAGAAGGATAAATATGAAGATACTTGTATTAAACGGACCTAATCTTAATATGCTTGGAGCAAGAGAAGTTGATAAATACGGCATAATGACACTTGATGATATTAATAAAGAACTGAAATCTCTTGCTGATACAATTAAAGTTGAGTTGGAAATCTTCCAGTCAAATAAAGAATCCGATCTGGTGGATAAAATTCAGGAATCTCTCGGTAATTTTGACGGAATATTGATCAATCCGGCAGCATTTACCCACACCAGCGTAGCAATAAGAGATGCAATTCTGGCTGTTAATGTACCTACAGTAGAAATTCATCTCTCAAATGTATACTCCAGAGAGGAATTCAGACATCATTCTTATATTGCGCCTGTCTGCATAGGTCAGATTTGTGGATTTAAAGAGGATAGTTACCTTGCGGGACTAAGAGTCCTTACTAACTATATTAAAAAATAAACAAAGATTAAGCTTGTGTTTATTTTAATATTCACATATATTAACGAATATTAAGTCTGGTACTGCTTAAACTGCTGTAATTTAATAATAAAAAGATAAATATTGATTTTAATTTTATATTGAATATGTAATATACTATATTGTCTGACATGTAGATTAATGATTATTTTTCGTATATATTAAACAGAGTTTAAATTTAACGGGTAAAGAAAATATGATATCAACAAACGATTTTAAAACTGGTATAACTGTCGAGCTGGATAATGGACTGTGGTCAGTCGTTGAATTTTTGCATGTAAAACCAGGTAAAGGTTCTGCTTTTGTTAGAACAAAATTAAAAAATGTTGAAACCGGAAATGTTATGGAAAAAACATTCAGAGCCGGTGAAAAACTTCCAAGAGCAATTCTTGATAAAAGAGACATGCAATACCTCTATCGCAGTGAAGATGAATTTATTTTTATGGACAACGAGTCATTTGACCAAATTCACATAACGAAAGAACAAATTGGCGACGGTGTTAAATATCTAAAAGAAAGTATGATGGTAAACGTACTTAGGCATGGCACCCGTATAATAGGTATAGATCTGCCTAACTTTGTTGAGCTTGAAGTAGTTGATACTCCTCCCGGAGAAAAAGGTAATACTGCTACCGGAGGTACTAAACCTGCTGTTCTGGAAACCGGAGCTACAGTTAATGTACCATTCTTTGTTAATAACGGCGAGCGAATCAGAGTAGATACAAGAACAAATTCCTATTTGGACAGAGCGTAATTAACTACTTATTAGAAATTTAAGGTATGACAAGAAAATATTAAGTCTCTACAAGCGATAAAGCCTAAAAGTATTGAATTTGCATAAAGGTATAGGATTAAAATATGAAAATTGAACTCGATTACATTGAAAAATTAGTGAAATTACTTTCAGACAACGATCTTACCGAACTTACTCTTGAAGACGGTGAAAAAGCTGTTATTATCAAGAAAGAAAAAGAAGTTGTTGCAACTCAAATAGCACCTGTAGCCGCTCCTGTTCAAGCTGCCGCTCCTTCTGTTGCAGTTACAGAAGCACCAAAGCTTGAAGTAAAAGAAGTGACAAAAGGTGTTCCTATTACATCACCTATGGTTGGAACATTCTACAGAGCTCCATCACCTGGAGCACCATCATTTACTGATACAGGTAAAACAGTCAGTGTTGGACAAATTGTATGTATTATCGAAGCTATGAAGCTGATGAATGAAATTGAATCTGATGTATCCGGCAAAGTGGTTGAAATTTGTGTTCAAGACGGTCAACCTGTTGAATATGGCCAGGTTTTAATGATTGTAGAACCATAACATTCAACGAACACAATAAAGAATAATAGACTTGGAAAAAAATTAGCTGGAGAACATTAATGATAAAAAAAATCTTAATAGCCAATCGTGGCGAAATTGCAGTCAGAATTATCAGAGCCTGTAAAGAACTAGGTATTAACACAGTTGCTGTTTATTCACAGGCTGATGAAGATTCGCTGCATGTTATTTTAGCTGATGAAGCATATTGTATTGGACCTGCTCCTTCAGCCAAAAGTTACTTAAACATTCCAAACATTATCAGTACAGCCCTTATGGCAGGCGTAGATGCTATTCATCCGGGTTATGGTTTTCTTGCAGAAAATGCAGACTTTGCAGAAATCTGTAAAGACCATAATATTAAATTTATCGGACCATCCCCTGAAAGCATAAGATCTATGGGGGATAAAGCCTCAGCAAAGAAAACCATGATAGACAATGACGTTCCAACTGTACCGGGTACAGGTCTTGTTACTGATTTGAATCTGGTAAAACCATGGATTGATAAAGTTGGATTTCCAATTATCATCAAAGCTACCGCAGGCGGCGGTGGCAGAGGCATGAGAGTTGTCAGAAAAGAATCTGAAATTGAAGAGATGATAAGCATGGCTCAGGCAGAAGCCAGCACAGCATTTGGTAATAATGCAGTTTATATTGAAAAATACCTTGAAAATCCACGTCACATAGAAGTTCAAATTATGGCAGACCAGTATGGTAATGTAGTTCATCTGGGAGAAAGAGATTGCAGCATTCAAAGAAGACATCAAAAGCTCCTTGAAGAAGCTCCATCTCCTGCAATTACACCTGAAATCAGAGAGCAAATGGGACGAGCAGCCGTAAATGCCGCAAAAAGTATAAATTACGAAGGTGCAGGTACGATAGAATTTCTGCTGGATTCAAACAATAATTTCTATTTTATGGAAATGAATACAAGAATTCAGGTGGAACATTCTGTTACTGAAATGGTTACGAGTGTAGATCTTTTAAAAGAGCAGATTAAAGTTGCATCCGGTGCTAAATTATCTTTCACACAGAGTGATATACAAATAAGAGGACATGCCATCGAATGCCGTATCAATGCAGAAGACCCGGACAAAGACTTTATGCCTTGCCCTGGCACTATAGATGGTTATGTACCCCCAGGCGGTCCCGGAGTCAGAGTAGATAGCCACATATATAGCAATTATAAAATTCCTCCGTTCTATGATTCTCTTATAAGCAAACTTATAGTTTGGGGAAAAGACAGGGAAGAAGCAAGAATCCGTATGCTTCGTGCTCTTGATGAATACGCAATTACAGGAATTAAAACTACAGCACCATTTCATCAGAAAATTTTGAAAAACAGATTTTTTATTAAAGGTGATTTTAATACAAGTTTTATTCCTGAACATATGATGTCCGCAAAATTACAGACAAAAATTTCTGATTCTTCGTCAGAAAAAAAACCTGTAACAAAATAAATCGGGATATACTCAAATATAATCAGTTTTCGGGTTTTCAGACGAAGTATATTTTTAAAGATCGATATATGCCCGAAAACATTAATGCAACTTCAATTTGTAACAGGTATAAATAATGATTATTACAGGCGGGTCTTGTAAAGGACGAAAGATAAATACTGTAAAATCAAGAGAAGTAAGACCAACTTCTTCTAAAATCAGAGAAAGTATTTTTAATATTATATATTCAAGCATCACAAATTCAGTGATGCTTGATTTATTTGCGGGTAGCGGAATCTTGGGGCTCGAAGCCCTGTCAAGAGGAGCTAAAAAAGTTTATTTTATTGAAAACAATCCAAAAGTTTATAGGCTTCTGAAAGAAAATCTGATCAATTTTGATTTTGACTATGAAATCAAGTTTTCTGATGCACTTGCAGCTCTGGATAATTTTCAGGATACAAAATTCAATATTATATTCATTGACCCGCCTTATGCATCAGGTCTAATCGAACCTGTACTTAAAAAAATAAAAAATAATATGCTTTTATCTAAAGACGGCATTGCAATAATCGAGCATAGTTCAAATCTTCAAATTACTGATATGACTCTAGGGCTTGGTTTGAACATAATAAAAGAAAAAAAATACGGTGATACATCAATAACTATAGTTAACTAGCAATTTAGGAAAAAGTTTATATCTCATCTAAATTACATCAATTGTCATTTTGAGCGAAGTGAAGAATCTGCATTAAATTTCCATGAAGATTCTCGGGCTAAAGCACTCAAAATGACACTTCAATCAAGGAATTTTCAAAATGAGTAAGAAGTTTTTCATACTTTTTTAATTTGATTTATTTTTTAATAATAAAGGTGTGTAAACTGTTGTTAATATTGGGCTTTAAAACAGCAACAAAAAATCTTTTCTAACTTTAACCATATGTAAAAAAATTTTTTATTTTATTACATATGGTTAGATATATTTAATAGAGAAGGAGAGTTTCAAAAATGGAAATCCATTCATTTAGTCCTATCAGCATTCAGAGCTATTCAAAAACAAAGGAAGAAAAACCAGTATCGATTCCTATCGGCATCAATACTGATATAGTCAGCTTTACAGGTATTCATGCTTCAAAACTTACAAAAATGACAGAATTTATGACCAAACCTTTAATAGAGAAATATACAATTCCTGCTCTTAATATTAACAATATGGAAAGTGCAGAAGCAGTAATTGAAGCAGCATTTAAAACGCAATCTCCTTTAATTGTACAGGTTTCGGCTGGAGCAAGAGACTATGCAAAAGGCGGAGAAAAAACTTTTGTTGCTATGTTTAAAACTCTTAGAAGTGAATTGTCTAAAAAATATGGAGGCGCTGCAGACTCAGTCAGGCTTCATCTGGATCATGGCGAAGACTTCAAAGTATGTAAAGATTGCGTTGATGCCGGATTTGATTCAGTTATGATTGATGCTTCAAAACATTCATTTGAAGAAAATGTTGCAATAACAAAACAAGCTGTTGATTATGCTCACAAAAGAGGCGTATTTGTCGAAGCAGAACTTGGAAGATTGGCTGGCGTCGAAGATAAAATCAGAGTACAATCTAAAGATGCAGCTTTCACAGATCCTTTAGAAGCTGCCGAATTTGTAAGATTAACAGGATGTGATTCACTTGCAGTTTCTGTCGGAACTTCTCATGGTGCTGTTAAATACGCTGATGATGAAAAACCAAGAATTGATACCAGAAGACTCAGAAAAATTAAAAGAGAAATTGAAAAAATCCTTCCTGAAAATCAGGGTAAAAAGCCATCCGATCAAACATGGAGACAATTTCCTATCGTACTTCATGGAGCATCCAGCGCACCTAAAGAACTTTTTAAAGAGTTAAATGAATTTTTAGTTGTTCCACGCAAATTAACATCTAAAATAATGACCCAACTGATTACCGGTAAGGGAAATGGTGAAAAAATTGCTGAAGAACTTTTACCATATCTTCAAATGGCAAAAAGCAAAGGGGTACCAGAACGAATTTATAGTTCTGTAACAGGCTTAGTAGCTAAATTAAATGTTGATACAGATTTAAGAGCTAAAGTTACAGCTAATATTAAAAAAACAATGGCTGAAAATCCAACAAATATTGATCCGAGAAAATATAATAAAGCCGGTAGAAGCGGTCAATCTGAAATAGCTGCACATAAAATGGAAGTGCTCAATTCAGCAGGTAAATCGACAGGTATCAAAACTAAACTTGATATACAAGGATAATTAATAGAAATATTTAAGGAGGCTGACTTAAAAGTAATTTTTATCAGCCTCTTTTTTAAAATTTCTATTAAATCGGCTTAGCAAATAGCCGGTTTATTTATTACAGTAAATATTTTCTTTAGATTTTCAGTATGATTATTGTATTAAAAGTCTAAAGAGATTGTAAATGCTTTTAGGACAGCCTCAATGCGAGACCGCTGCATAACTATAATTTTTGTTAAAAAGTTAAAATTTGCGGTCGACCCTTGTAAAAGCGAAAGCCGTGCAGAGTATGCGAAGCGGGAGCGTTAAAAGTGAAACGATGAGTTTTACTTTTAAAAACTCAATCAGGGCTTTGTCCGGTCGTATCGACTGTAGGCTGGATATAAAAAAACAATATCTTGGTAGTTATGCATTGATCTCAATGCAGTTATTATTTATTAATTAAGATATATATTCCCAAAAATATGCAAAGATATTTTTATTTCTGTTTTCAGAAATTTGTTGGACAATTTCAACATTTTGATTATTTTGATCATCCTGATTACTTTGATCATCTTGATTATCTTGAAATTCTGTGTCATTTCTACGAATCAACGCAGGATCAGGATTTTTTTGATAATCTTGATAATAATACATTATATTTCGGACATAATTCTGTGTTTCTCTGTAAGGAGGAATTCCTCCATATCTGTTTACAGCACCCGGTCCAGCATTATAGGCAGCTAATGCTAACTTTGTTGATCCAAATTGATCTTTAAGTCCTTTTAAATATGAAATTCCACCTTCTATGTTTTCATTGACATAATAAGGATTTACCCCAAGTTCTTTTGCGGTCTGAGGCATTAGTTGAAATAGCCCGATAGCTCCGACGGGACTTTTTGCTGCTTTGTTAAAATTTGACTCCTGTTTTGCCACGCTTAATGCGATGGCTGGATCTAAACCGTAATTGATTGCTTTTCTTACGATTTTTGTTTTGATTGTATTTTCCATAATACTATCCGGCATTGAAAATACTCTGTTAGTTTCGGTCATTGTGAATATTGAGTTAATAATAAGTAATAACCCAATGATAATTCCTCGTTTCTTCATCCTCTCTCCTCAAAATCTTTTTTTTGTATGAACGAGTTATAGTTGTAGTCAAACATTTGATACATAAATAAATCGTTCTCATTCAAAGCCTTATATTATTATGAATACATCATTTTAGATTTTTAATCAAAAGGCTTCCGACTTTTTTATCTTGACGAGATATTTTTAATTTATGTTCCCTGATAAGAATTAAATTTTACAAAAATTTTCTATTTCTTATTAGATAAACACTTTCTAGTATAATTTGTTTTATTTTTGCTAATATCAGGTAAAATAATAATTGGATTAAATATAAAAATTATAAAAGGTAAAAATATGGGTAGAAATGATAAAAAAGTTATTTCGCTTTCAGGGGTGAGAGATAAAGATAAAAGCGAAAAAGTAGAAAATAAACAGTCTGTTATTTGTTCATTTTGTGGCAGGCCAAATCAGCAGGTTATTAAAATGATCAAAGGTCCGGGTGTTAATATTTGTTCTGAATGTATAATGATTTGTATTCAATATTTTATGCTGGAAGATCGTATTCCTTCTTCAGAAGCGCAAAAGGTTCTTGATGCTTTTTGGAGGGGATCAAAGGAGTAATATGCAAAAAAGGATGTCTAAATTGCAAGTTAGAGCTGAAGTCTTAATGATGCTTCAGCAATTATCTCTTTTTGAAGATGCTCCAAAAGTTGAAATAGACAAATACGTTGCTCAATTTCAGTCATCTGAAAATATTGATGACATTCTTGAAATTCTTTTAAAGGAATTGGGAAGAAGTGACATTAAAAAATCTCAAATAATTGCTTACTTTTTGGTTGAATTAGGAAATCTTGAAATATTAAGGGATGGACTTTGGAATTATATTAAAGATCCTGCTATATCAGATGACTTAAAGGATTTGTCGGGTGTAATACTTAAATCTCTCGGAGACGAATCTTCACCGGAAGAATTATTAAGTTATCTTAATTCACCTGATGAATTAGTTGATAAAGAAACTCAAAAACTTCTGGAAATAGCGTCAGTGAATCCAGAAGCGCAAATAGATTTTCTTGATTTTCTGTTTTCTCTTCCTCTGGATGAACAAATTAATTTAATAAATTCAATGAAAGATGATTTTACCAATAAATATCTTGCAAATGTTTTTGTTCCCGCGCTTGAATCGAATCCTTCGGAAAATTTGAGTGCTATTATTATTGATGCTCTTGGGCAGATAAGATCTCCGTATGCTGTATCCTGTCTTAACGATATAGTTGCATATTCAAATAATGAAAACCTGAAAAAACTTGCAAAAAAAAGTTTAAATATGCTTAAAATTTCAGGTATTGATATGGAACAAGCATTGAAAATACCTCTTGGAACCGAAATTTGTAATATTTCAGGTATTTATAATTGTTATGCGAGCATAATAGACGGAGCAGGAAATCAGGGAATTATTGTCAGCAGAATGAAAGATAACGGTGATATTTTAACTTTCAGTACTGTTATTAATGATATAGAGGGTATTATTGATTGTTTTGGCTTTTATGGCATAAGTCAGGATGATTACACAAGGATTATTAACAAGTTTCAGGGTGAATTGGCAGCGGTTCCTGTATCTCCCGGGTATTGTAAATATAAGTTATTGCAGGCAGAACATATAAATAAAACTCTAAATAATGCAATTCGTTATGAATATCTTTCCTGGAAATCTTTATTGTCTGATGTAGATGCGATTTCTATTGAAGCTGTTGCAAAAAATTTACCTGTATGGTCAAATTCCACATACTTAGATGATACTAATACATTGTTCAGTCATCCTGAGTTTAAATACTGGTTTTTAGGGGATGATCATTCTGCATTCCTAAAGAGTTTTTTATCTGACATTCTTCAGGATGTGTTGAAGAATAGAGATAATTATATCAATGATTCTGATGGATTTTTAAATCTGATTGAAAATAAAATAAATAACGCTATTCCTAAAGTTTTTAATAATAATTTGATAATTTTGTACAAACTTAGACTTACAGAAGTTGCGTATCTGTTTGATATTCAAGGAATTGAATTTTTAAGAAATATTGCGGCCTCTGTTGCAATGCAACTCAGGAAAGTAAATGAACCTGATTGCAGTGTTTTGTTTTTTGAATATATTATGAAAAAATCTGTTATTGAATATGTACTAAGATATCAGTATAGATTAGATCAAAAGGTTGCACCTGTTCACAAGTCATTTTGGAAAAAGAAAGAACAGGCTGATGATATAGACTTTGATTCACAAGAATTAAAAGGAATAATTGATATATTGGTTACTGCCTGGAGGAAAGAAGAAAATGACTGAAGGCAGGTTTTTAGGACTGGATATTGGTACAAAGAGAATTGGAATTGCTGTTAGTGATCCTCTGTTTATAACAGCACAGCCTGTTAATACTATAATGCGTCAGCCTGAACAAAAATCAGTTGAAGAAATAAAACAATTGTGTAAACAATATAATGTATCATATATAGTTGCAGGTTTACCTGTTAATATGGATGGGAGTTTCGGTTTTCAAGCAGAGGATGTTCAGAAATATTCGGTTTTGCTTGAAAAAGAAATTCAAAAACAGATAATATTTGAAGATGAAAGATTGACAAGTTATGATGCTGAAAGGATTCTTATTGAACAGGGAAGAAAACCGTCAAGAAATAAAGCTTTAATTGATATGGTAGCAGCAGCAATAATATTGCAGCAGTATTTGGATAAAAGGAGATAAAAAATGTCTGAATTAGAAAATGAACAAATGGAACCCAGAATTATTAAAACTCAGGATGAAAACGGTGAAATCCATAACTTTGAACTTATAGATATTATAAATATTGATGATCAGGATTATGGACTACTTGTTTATCTTGATACGGAAGGTAAAAAACCTGAAGATGAAGACGAAGAAGAAGTCGTCATTATGAGATTGAGCAAGCAGGATGATGCTTTTACCTTTGAAACAATTGAAGATGATGAAGAATTCGACAAAGTTGTCTCTTATCTTGAAACAGATGAAGAAGAAGGCGAAGAAGAATAATTAATTTCCTTTGGATTTCAGAAAAATTATGAATTTTTTAAATTCATAATTTTTTTCTTTTATTACTAACAATTTTTTTCTTGCTTATCTTTTATAAATACAGAAGAGATTTCATAAAAGGTAAATTAGATGAATTGTATGCAAATGATAAAATTATCCAGTATATATCAGCAATTTAATAATTATTCAACAGTAAATAACCACACAGCTAGTAATAGAACATATCATAATGAGGGAATAGATGCTATATCTTTTACTTCTGGTAATGATACTATAAAATTTAATAATAGTTATAACATATATAATGATGATTTTACTGATATGAGAAGACTTGTTGCACCGGAACTTAAAGCTTTATATAAAGCTATGCCAAAATCAGAACTTCATGTACATTTAAGAGGAGCTGCTACTCTGTCACATGTAAGACAGATACTAAGACGAAAAGGGGCTGATGAAGAAAAAATTGCTTATGAGACAACTTTTCCTGATTATTTTATTGATCTTAAGCATTTTGTGCGTTGTTATGATCAATTTGTGGATAATTTAAAAACTCCTAATGATATGAGAGAAGTTGCATATTTTACATGCACAAGAGCAGCAGAAGACAATGTAAGATATTTGGAATTAAGAATAGATCCTTCCAGTAAGGAAATGATGGAAGCAACTTTAAGAGGAGTAAGAGATGCACAAGAGCATCTTAAAGATGAACTTGGTTTTAAACAGATAGTGAAAATCATTATACTTGCAAAAAGACATTATAGTCCTGAAAAATCTTTAGAAAATGCAAAAATAGCTGTTGAACTGGCGAAAAATAATAATATGATTGTAGGTTTTGATCTTGCTGGATCAGAAGCAGAGAATACTGTATTAAAACACAAGGAAGCTATAAAATACGCTGTAGATCATGGATTAAATGTGACAGTTCATGCTGGAGAAACACCTAACTCAATTGATAAAACACCTAATTCAGAAGGAATTAAATATGAATTAACAGGAGCGGAATCTATTAAAGAGGCAATAAATCTAGGGGCAAAAAGAATAGGTCATGGTGTACATTTACTGGAAGATCCCGAATTAGTACAAATGGTTAAAGATAAAAAAATTACTATTGAAGTAAATGCAACATCGAATGTTTCACTAAAAAGTGTTGAAAGCTGGAAAAAACATCCGATTAACAATATGATAAAAAATGGTATTAATGTAGCTATTTGTACAGATAATCCAACTTTGTTAAAAACAACTCTATCTAGAGAGTATGAACGACTTTACAAGCATAATTATGTTAATAATTGGGAAGAAATGAAAAAGCTGACATTAAACGGAATAGATGGTGGATTTATGTCTGCTGAGGAAAAAGTAGAATTAAGAGAAGAATTTAGGAAAGAATTAGAGAGAATCGAGGCTGATCCTTATTTCGCAGATGCTATAAAACGATATTTAACTCCTAAGTTAGATTGTGTAGCATAAAGCCAGTGCATTATTACATAAGGTTGCTAAAGTGGTATAAATAAGTTTTTAATATCTATTTTTAAAAGATTCATATTCTATATCGATTACAATCTAAAACTGGTATATAATATTACAAGGATTGATTATGATATTGAACGGCATTGATTTTTTTAAAGATATTTTTGAGAATATTCCTGAAGGAATAATGATTTGTGATGATTCATTCAGGATTATTGAGGTAAATAATTATTTACTTCAGATTATGAATTTTAAAATTGAAGAATTACAGGGAAAGAGCTGTTCTGAATTCATTGTTTTAAATAAAAATAATTGTCCGATTTGTGCCGGAAATACAGAGTCAGGTTTTATACCTGAACAGTTGGCGCATATTGCTGATATTAAAGACAATAATGGACGTAATATTCCTGTCAGGATCAATCATAAAAGCATTGATAATTATTATATTTCAGTTATAACACCATTATCAGAGATAGCATTTTTAAATCAGGCACATATAGACTTTGTAAGTACGGTTAGTCACGAACTTAGAACTCCGTTAACAAGTATAAAGGGTTTTGCGGATACTCTTTTGACAGCCGGGGACAAGCTTGATAAAGAACAGCAGATGAGGTTTATAGGTATTATTAAAAACCAGATCGACAGATTGGCAAGACTTGTTGAAAATCTATTGACTGTATCCAGACTTGAATCTAAAAAAGATAAGTCAATCTATAAAGCTATCAATTTTAAAGATTTTATCGCAGGAATATTGAGAGGAATAGCTCCAAAAGCTCAGGAGCATGAAATTAATACGGATATTACATCCGGTTTGCCTTTAATATGGGCTGATTCTGATAAATTTGAACAGATAATGACCAATTTAATTGATAATGCTGTTAAATATTCAAAGCCCGGCACAACAATTACTATTCAGGCAGGTTTTTCATCTAATAATCCTGATTATGTTGAAATAAAAGTCAGGGATCAGGGAATTGGAATTCCTAAAGATCAACTTTCAAAGATATTTACTAAATTTTCAAGAATAGACAATCCATTGACAAGGCAGGTTCAAGGAACAGGGCTTGGACTGTATATTACAAAAACTCTTGTAGAAAGCATGGGGGGTAAAATTGCAGTTGATAGTGGTGAAAACGGTTCTGTATTTATAGTGAGGTTGCCTATTGCAACTCCTGAAAAACATGCCAGCCAAAAGTTAATCAATGAAGGTAAATAATTATGCAGGCTCAAGTTGTACTGATTATAGACTCAAGAAACGAATTATCTCAGAAGTATAAAAAGATAATTCAGCAGGATTGTTATGTTTATCCTGTTGTTTCACATGATTTACAGCAGGCTTTTGAAATAATGGAAGAACTGGAGCCTGATCTTGTCATTGTTTCGGATACTTTTGAAGAGAAAATTACTGACCTGTGTGAAAAAATCAGGAATAACAGTAGGCTATACAGGCCTGTGCTTGTTGTACTTTCAAAATCCAGTTACCTTGAAGACAAGTTAAATGCACTTAAATCTGGAGCGGATGATTTTATAAGCGAACCCATTGAATCATCAGAATTTTCAATAAGAATCTTTGCCCATTTAAGGCGGCATGTCGAAGAGCTTTCAAATGCAATAACCCAGTTTCCCAATGAAAAAATAACATATAAGGTTTTAAAAAGGCTAGTTAATTCAGATATTAAGTGGTCACTGCTTTATCTTGATATAGATCATTTCAAGACATATTCGGAAATTTACGGTTATCTTGCCGCTGATAAGGTTTTGAAAACATTTGCGGCGATTCTCAGGTCATCGATAGACAAAGGTGATTTTATCGGCCATCTTGGCGAAAATGTTTTTGTAATAATGACTTCTCCTTACAAGGCTGAGCAGATGGCAGTATATTTAAATTATACATTTGATGCTGTTGCACCAAAGTTTTACTCTGAAAAAGATGCCCAAAGAGGTTATTTAATAATAAGCAGCGATGAAAAGGCTGGAATTAGAATACCTCTGGTTTCAACAAGTATCGGCATCGTTTCTAATCAGTATAAAACTTATAATAATTATCAGGAGGCAATTAATGCTGTTATTAATGTTCATAAGCTGATAAAATTTTTGCCCGGTTCATCCTGGATAAGTGACCGGCCGAAGATTTCTACTGAAGAAGAGAGAAAAATAGAGATTATCAGAAATAAAATTATGGTAGTTGAATCTGATGCCGCACTTGCTTATTTGCTGGATACTACACTTGAAATGCAGGGATATAAAGTAGAAGTAACGGGCAATATTGATGAACTTGTTAATTTAATTGAAGAAAATCAGCCAGATCTGTTACTTCTTGATTCAGGAGATGCTGATGCAGAAAAATGTCTTGAAATTTGCAGTTTTATCAAAAATAATGAGAAATATTCAAGTATAAAAATAATTGTTTCTACTGTAACACACGAAAAAGAATTGGTGCTTGATGCCGGCGCAGATCTTTATTTACCCAAGCCATACGAGCTGATGACTCTGTTTGGCTGGATACATAAAATTCTTAATTATGAATAAAGAGGTTTATAAAAATATCTAATGAAATATATATCAGTATTTGACATAGTAGGGCCCTCAATGGTCGGACCTTCCAGCTCTCATACAGCTGGAGCCGTTAGAATAGGTATTCTTGCAAGAAGAATCTATGGAAAAAAACCTAATTGGGTCAAATTTACTCTTTATAATTCTTTTGCAAAAACCGGAAAAGGGCATGGAACTGATAAAGGACTTGTAGGAGGAATTCTGGGATTCAATGTGAATGATGTCAGAATAAAAGATTCCTTTAAATATGCAAAAGAACAGGGGATAAAAATAGAATTTTCAATGAAGGAAGATTTTTCCAGACATCCAAACTCTGTTGATATCAAGTTTTATAATGAATCTTCAATGATGATTTCCGGCAATTCACTCGGTGCAGGAGAAGTTCAGATAAACTCTATCAATGGATTCAGCGTTGATTTAAGAGGTGATTTTCCTACATTGTTGATGATTTATAAAGATCAGCCCGGTATGTTATGGAAAGTAACCAAATTTATTCAGGATGCTAATATTAACATTGCTACACTTCACTGTGAACGAAAAGATAAAGGGCAGGAAGCTTCTACGGTTATTTGCCTTGATACACTTTTACCTGATGAACTCGTAGAAAAAATTAATACTACACCCGGCATCTATACTGTCAGAAGTATAGATATGCTAGAAAAATAGAGAAGATAATTATGAGTAATATAGAAAATTTTCAGGAATTACAGGAACGGACAAGAGATAACAATAGATTTTATGAAATATTTCTTGAAATTGAATCTGCTAAATTGGAAAAAAGCAAAGATCAGCTTAAAGAATTGATGCGTGCTCATCTTAATGATATGAAAGTGTCTATAAAACAGGGATTGAGTAATCCACAGTTATCTGTAAGTGGTATGTCAGGAACTGATTCAGTTAAGGTAGTTGAAAGATATGATAAAGGCAAAAAATTGCCTATGAATAAACTTTTTGGAAAAATTTTAAGCTATGCTTTAGCTGTAATTGAAGAAAATCAGAGAATGGGTAAGATTGTTGCTTGCCCAACCGCAGGATCCTGCGGTATAGTTCCTGCTGTTGTTGTTGCGTATGCTGAGGAATTTAATATATCTGAGGAAATGCAAATTAACAGTTTATTTACAGCAGGTGGAATAGGAAAACTGGTTGCGCAGGAGGTTCCTCTCGCTGGCGCTGTTGCAGGCTGTCAGGCTGAATGCGGAGTAGGAAGTGCTATGGCTGCTGCTGCAATTGTTGAGCTTATGAGTGGAACAAACGATATGATTATTAATGCCGCTGCACTTGCTCTTAAAAATACCCTCGGACTTGTTTGTGATCCTGTAGCAGGATTGGTTGAAGTTCCATGTGTAAAAAGAAATGCTTTTTATGCAATTCATGCTGTGAGCGCATCTGAATTAGCCCTTGCAGGAGTTGAAACCGTTATTCCTATGGATGAAATTGTTGTGGCTATGAAGCAAATCGGTTACTTGATGTCGCCTGATTTAAAAGAAAGCAGTGATGGCGGCCTTGCTACAACCGAAACTGGCCAATCAATTGCAAAAAGATTAGAAAAGTTATGGTTTGAAAATAAATAACCCTGTGTATTTGTAAAATTTTTAGTAATGGTCAAATTGTGACTGATGAAAACGAAAAATCCTTAAAATGTCATCCTGAGCGAAACGAAGTGAAGTCGAAGGATCTTACCAATTAAGTCGGTAGACAACAAGTGAAAATTGGTAAGATTGCCACAGATTTCTCCGAAATCCTCGCAATGACAGGTGTATGTAAGGTGGTGTGATTTTCGATTTTAATTATCTATCAGTTTGTATTCTTCTATTACCAAATTTTTAACCTAAATAGTTCTTTAGGCTCTTGATGCCTCTGTTGTTCCGGCAGAGTTTTTTTAGTTTGCTTATGGCTCTGTTTTCTATTTGTCTGATTCTTTCTCTTGATACACCGTATCTTGTGCCGATTTCTTCGAGTGTCTTTTTATTGCCGTCATCATCAAGACCAAATCTCATAATAAGAACATCACGTTCTTTTTTACTGAGCTGATCAAGAATTTTTCTTATTTCTTCAAAAAGATTTTCCTGAATAACTTTAGTATCAGGTGATATGGTGTTATTATCAATCAGAAAATCACCGATTCTTGTTGTATCTTCTTTTTTATTTAAAGGAGTTTCAAGACTTATAGTAGCCTGAGCTGATTTCATAACAGCTCTTAACTTGGAAAGCGGGATTTCAAGTCTTTCTGCAATTTCTTCTTTTGTAGGTTTTCTGCCGTATTCAGTAGTTAAATCTCTTGTAACCTTTTTAATCCTTCCTATTGTTTCTATCATATGAACAGGAAGTCTTATAGTTCTGGATTTATCAGCTATCCCCCTTGTTATGGACTGTTGTATCCACCAGGTTGCATATGTGCTGAATTTGTATCCTTTTGTATAATCAAACTTTTCGGCAGCGCGCATAAGTCCCAGATTCCCTTCTTGAATAAGATCAAGGAAAGAAAGACCTCTGCCTATATATTTTTTTGCAATGCTGACTACAAGTCTTAAATTTGCATTTACGAGTTTTTCTTTTGCGATTCTTGACTGAGTTTCCTTAATTCTTGTTGCGAGATCTATCTCTTCATCTGTGGTTAAAAGTGGAATTCTGCCAATTTGTTGAAGGTAAATCTTGACTGAATCATCTGCTATTGCAGACTTTTTAACTTCCTCCAGTTCTTCGGGTTCTGACTCTGCAGCTTCGAAGTCTTCAAGTTCAATTGCATCGGCATCTATGTCATCATCAAAAGCTTCATCCTCCTGATCATCCGCTTTATCAGCAGAAGTATCTTCTTTAATAAGTTCTTCTGTTGCATTTGATGAATTTCTTTTTTTCTTTATATCTGACATATTATCTCTCCCTTATATATTTTATTATAACTTTTATTAGGGATAAAGATTTTTTACAAATCTTTTAATTTTCATTTAGTTTATATCCCGGATTTATTTTAATTGAGTTTTAATATTTTCTTGTTATACCTTATAGCTTTGCGGTAATATCGTCGAGTATTTGAGGAGATTTTTTAGTCATTTTTTGTCTTACTATTTCATATATCATTATGCTTGCAGCATTTGCAACATTTAAAGAGTTGATTTTTCCCGGCATAGGTATTTTGACTAAAAAATCACAATGTTTTTTAACGAGTTGACTTACCCCTTTTCCTTCTCCGCCTAATACCAGTGCGCAGTTCATATCATAATTAACATCAAAATAATATTTATCTCCCGAGCTTTCAGCTCCTATTATCCAAAAATTGGCTTCTTTTAATTTTTCGATGGCAGAATTTATGTTTGTAACCTGAATTATTGGAATATTTTGTGCAGCTCCGGCACTGGCTTTTTCAACAGTAGCAGTCACCGGAGTAGATCTTCTTTTGGGAATAATTATCCCGTTTGCTCCTGCTGCAAATGCAGTTCTTATAATTGATCCAAAATTATATGGATCTTCAACCCCATCAAGGATAATTACAAGTGACTGTTCTAAATTAGCTTTCATGTTATTCAGGAAATCATCAAAATCAATGTATTCAATAGGTGATACTGATGCAGCAATTCCCTGATGTGTACCGGAAGTTATATTGTCAAGCTTTTCTCTGGGGACATCCTGAATTATGATTCCATTACTTTTGGCTGTTTCAACAATTTTTTGAATTTTTGAATCAAATTTTATACCTTTTGCCAGAAAAATTTTATTGATTTTTCTTTTGTTACTTGCCAATAAGGCTTCAATATTATTTTTCCCGTAGATTATTTCATTATTTTCCATATATATACAGTTCTTTTTTATGTCATAACAAAACTATTTTATAATGTGTATATCAAAAAATACAGTAAATTTTATTAATTACAAATTGTTATCGGTTACTCTGGCGAATTTAATATAAATATTAAATTCGTTTAACTTAAACCTGAGTAGAATCAATTGTTCACATAGAATAAAATTTGAGTCAATAGAATTTGTGATAACTCTTTTTACCTATGTATTTTTAATTTCGTTATTATTTTGTATAATCATAAGTGTTTAGTTTATTCATAATTGTGATCTATATATAAAGGTAAGTTTATTGTGAAACAGTATAAAACTTGTGCTATTAGAGGAGCAATATCTCTCAGTGAGAATTCCAAACAGGAAATATCTTCATCTGTTGTTGAACTTCTTAATAAAATAGTTAAAGAAAATATGTTAAATAATGATGATATTATTTCTGCAATTTTTACAATGACGGAAGATCTTAATGCCGAATTTCCCGCAAAGGCAGCCAGAACGCATATGGGGTGGAATGAAGTCTCGATGATATGCGCAAGAGAATTAGCTGTTAAGGATAGTTTGCCTATGTGTATAAGAGTATTAATTCATATCAATACTCTTATGGATAAAAAAGACATAAAACATGTTTATTTGCGTGATGCGGCAAATCTAAGACCGGATATCGCCCGTTAATTTATTGTAAGGAATAGAGAAATTCAAGTGCTCTGGTTTTAAACCATTCGCTGGAATGATGACTGCCGGTTTTAGAAATATAAGTTTCTGCGTCTGGATTTAAAGCAGCAAGTTTTCTCCCCATAGAAACAGGAATGGTTTCATCATTGATAGAGTGTCCAATAAGAAGTGGAGAGCTTATTTTTGAGACTTTATTCTCTGTATCGAATTTTTGTGTCATAGGCATAAATCTTACAAAAGTTGTTGATAATTTACTCCAGAATTTAAATCTTCCTTCAGAAACTTTAGTTGAGCATAGATGTATTCCCGCTTGTCGTATATTAGTAAAAGTACTTTCAAGTATAACGCCTTTAAATTTATCTCTTGATGCAACATCAGCTACTACAGCTCCTCCAAGTGAACGTCCCCACAAAACAATATTATTCTGTGGTATATGTTCATATTCCTTTAAATACTTTATCGCTGATTCAAGATCTGTATACAGACCTGATTCTGAAGGTGATCCCTCACTCCTTCCGTGCCCCCTGTACTCAAGCATAAAGACACCATATCCGTTATCTGTCAATGATTGTGTTACACTTTGCCATTGACTTATATTTTCTCCCTGTCCGTGACAATAAATAATCGTAGGTTTATCTTTATCAGACTTTATATACCAGGCATTAAGTTTAACTCCATCAAGAGTATAAAAATATGTGTCTTCAAAGTTATTTTTGAGTTCAAGCCTAACATCAGCTAATTTTTTATCCATAGGATAATATATTAAATCTCTTTCTAAATTGCCAAATGCAAGAACCGGCTGAACAAGCTGAAGTCCAAAAATAACTCCAATAAATAATATAATCATACTCAATTTTATTGTACTCATCTCATTAAGAGTGGGTAAAATATTATACATCCTTTAAACTCTCCCCTAAATTAATTACTTTTAATCTATTTATAAACGGCATTAATTCAGTATAAACTTTTATCTTTATAAAGACAAAAGTTTATGAGGTAAAGAAATAACAAAAATTTTATTTATCAATTTGAATTGCTTGTAAGTTAAATAAACTTGAATCTACCAATCAATGGTCAATTCTGAGCCCATTCGGCTATGTTCAGGGCAAGCTTCGTTTAGGGATTTTGCTAATTATGCTTTTAGAATATAATCGAATATTATTATGATTTATTAGATTTCGCTTCGCTCAATTCTGGGAGACGAGTAAGTGATAATAAGATATTTGGCGATTTAACAAAAAAAGTGAAAGCCGTGCAAAACCCGCTTTGGACAGTCATAGCTGCTATATGCAGGATATAAAAAACGATATTTTGGTAGTTATGCTCAGTCTTAAAATATAACGACGCAAAAAAATAAACAGTGAAAGCTTTTTGCTATCGCTGTTTATTTTTTTAATTTTCTCTCTAATGTTTAGTGAGGTTGATTCCAGAAAGCGTCACGAATTACTCTTGCTTTTTCAGTTTCTGATGATATAGCAACATTGTTTGGGGTGAAGATAAATACACCTTCGCCAATTCTTTGCTGGTGACCATCAATAGCATGTGTAGCACCGGATAAGAAATCAACAATTCTCTGAGACTGTTCGGCATCTAATAAATGCAGATTTAAAATTACAGTTTTCTTTTCTCTTAAGTTGTTTACGATATCAAGTGATTCTTCGAATGATCTTGGTTCTGTAACCATAACTTCATAAGATCCGGAATTTGGATGAGATAAGACTTTTAAATTGTTTTTCTTTCGCGTAATCGGTGATGAAATCGTTGAGGTTCCAACATATTCATCATCGGCATCATACATGTCTTCAAAAATTTCATCTTCATCATCATATTCAGGAGCAAGCCCCACGAAAGTTTTTATTTTATTTACTAATCCAGACAATTTTGTTCCTCCCTCGCTAAAATACTATAAACTATTAAACTATTATTTCTTTCATTACTACCTGAACAGTACTTGCCCAAGTCTTATCATTGTAGAACCTTCTTCTATAGCAATTTTGTAATCATTACTCATTCCCATGGACAATTCTGGAAGATTATAATTGAAATTTTCCTGTAAATTGTCTTTTAACTCTCTTAATTCTTTAAATGTCTTTCTTATTACTTTTTCATCATCAGTATTTGGTCCAATTGTCATAAATCCCTGAACATTTAAAGAATTGAGTTTGATTATTTCTTTAAATACCTCCCTAACACTTTCTAATTTAAATCCAAATTTCGTTTCTTCTTCAGCTATATTTACCTGTATAAGTATCTTTTGAATTATATCTTTTATCTTTGCCTCTTCAGAAATTTGTTTGGCTAATTTTATTGAATCAACTGAATGTATATAATCAAAAATTCCGGTTACTTTTTTAGCTTTATTTGATTGCAAATGACCAATAAAATGCCAGATTATATTTTTATCGACTTCAGGTGGTAAGTTTTTTCTTTTTAACTCTGCATCTTGATATCTGTTTTCAGCAAAATCTCTTATTCCTGCTTCATAGGCTTCTATTATTTTATCCGTATCTACATATTTTGTTACCGCTATTAGCCTTATTTTAGAAGTATCTACATCGATTTTATTCAGATTTTTCAAGACATTATTCATTTTATTTACTTACCTGATCTGAATAAATGCTATATGTTTTCTTTTAAGCAACCTTAAACTATTAAAATTCAATATTGCTCTTATTTTTAATTATTATATTAAATCTATTTAAATAATACAAATAAATGTATAGTATGTTAAAAAATGAGTAAAAATACATGATTTTAAATCACCTGATAGTTAGACATGAAGGTCTTTTTGGGGATTTCTTGGTAAGAGAGTTATATAGGTGTACTATCTTAAAATTTCTTATTATTATCACGTAAGGGCTTGTCTGGTTGAGTTTGATCAATATCAATTAAATTAAGTTTTCACGATTTACAACTCTTTTGGTAATATAAAATATCTACAAATGTTACTAGTGCTTTGATTCAATAGTTTTGACGAATTGTTATTCTGAGCGACTAAAAGGAGCGAAGGATCTCTTGATTTTAATATTGGAAATTATAATATCCGAGGAGCTTTGTCATTAAAATAACACCTCAACTTTTATGAATCAATGCTGTGGATTTAACTATAGTGAGAATATGCTACGTTTATTTTCTTTACTTAATAAGAATATTTTTATAATCCTTTATACTTCTGTATGAAAAAACTCTAACTATTTGTTAATTAATTAATTAATTAACATCGCATATCATTAGATAAAGCAAATTAATGTCTTTTTACAAGACATATATTTAGGGAATTGTGAGAATTTTAGAGAGAGAATAAGGAGTTTGTGATATTAAAAAAATTTTAATGGCAATTTAATTTGCAATTTATGTCTTTTAAGGTCAATTACTATTGTATGACTTGTGAATAGCTATATTCGCAAGGTACAAGGATGTAATAGTTAGATAAGGAGAATCAAAATGGGTATCGTCGTCAATACGAACGTAAGTTCGATCCTAGTTCAACGTAGTTTAGGAAGTGCTACAAAACAAATTAGTAATTCATTAGAAAAACTGTCAACAGGTTTTAAAATTAACCGTGCAGCAGATGATGCAGCAGGACTTGTAATTTCTGAAAGTTTAAGAGCACAAGCAAGAGGTGCAACACAGGCATCAGCAAACGCACAAACCGGTGTTAACTTATTACAGACGGCTGAAGCAGATCTTGGTATTGTTCAAGAAAACTTGCAGAGAATCAGGGATCTAACGGTTCAAGCATCAAACGGAACATATGGAACAACTGAAAGAACAGCTATTTTTTCAGAAGTAAACGCCAGAACACAGGAAATTGACAGAATTGCTAAATCCTCCGCATTTAATACTATTAAGTTGCTGGATGGAAGTAATACAGCATTAGTACTTCAAATCGGTTCAGGTTCGGCAGCAAGTTTGAACTCACTTACAATAGGTGGGCCGCTTAGCAAAGCAACATCATCAACACTTGGTTTAGGTACTGCAGCAGAAGTATCTGCGGCATTTGGAACAGTGGCAGCAGCAGCAAGTTTCTTATCTAATATTGATACAGCAATCAGTACAGTATCAACAAGAAGATCAGAAATAGGATCTTTACAGAACAGATTAGATTCAGCAATCAAGAGTTTGGCAATCAAACAGGAAAACATGCTTGCAGCAGATTCCAGAATCAGAGATACAGATGTATCAAAAGAAGCAGCAAATCTAACCAAGAACCAGATATTGCAGCAGGCATCAGCCAGCTTGTTAGCTCAGGCTAATCAGTCACCTCAAATTGCTTTAAGTTTATTACAATAATTTAATTTTGATTTAGATTAAAAAGCAATTTAAATATTGTATTTATTGAGATTCAGTAATTAAAAATCTCTAAAACACAACCAGGAAGACTCTAACAACAAGAGTCTTCCTGGTTGTGTTTTAGAGATCATACTATGGTTTGAGAATTTTCTAACTTTATGACAATACCATCCACAGTTTACAAAAGTTAATATGTATTTACAAAACTTAATAAAAATACTAAATCTACTATTTAAACATGGAAGTTACTATTAGATAAGGAGAATCAAATGGGTATTGTAGTAAACACGAATGTAAGTTCAATTTTAGTTCAGCGTAGTTTAGGAAGTGCAACAGGTGAGATAAGTAAGTCTTTAGAAAAATTATCAACAGGTTTTAAAATTAACCGTGCAGCAGATGATGCAGCAGGACTTGTAATTTCAGAAAGTTTAAGATCACAGGCAAGAGGTGCAACACAGGCATCCGCGAACGCACAAACCGGTGTTAACTTATTACAGACAGCTGAAGCAGATCTTGGTATTGTTCAGGAAAACTTGCAAAGAATCAGGGATCTAACGGTTCAAGCATCAAATGGAACATATGGAACAACTGAAAGAACAGCTATTTTTTCAGAAGTAACAGCCAGAACGCAGGAAATTGACAGAATCGCAAAATCATCAGCATTTAATGCAATTAAATTGTT
>JAQVCB010000126.1 GCA_028689995.1 Candidatus Gastranaerophilales bacterium | reverse complement strand
AAATTATGTTTAAATTTACAGAATATGTAATGTTGTTTGCGCCTATTGGTGTATTCGCAGCTATGGCTTCAACTGTTGGCGAAAATGGAATTAAAGTATTAAAAGCTTATGGAATGCTGGTCTTTGCGCTATATTTTGCTTTAATAATATTTGTAATTTCTGTTTTATTTGTAGTTTGTAAAATAATAAAAATTCCATTCTTCCATATGGTCAAAGCTCTTCAAGAACCTGCCTTGATCGCATTTTCAACTGCAAGCAGTGAAGCTGCCCTTCCAAAAGCAATGGAAGTAATGGAGAAATTTGGAGTCCCCAAAAATATTGTAGGATTCGTTATGCCGACAGGTTATACTTTTAACCTTGACGGAAGTACTATATATCTTTCGCTTGCAACGCTATTTGTAGCTCAATTGTCAGGAATTAATCTTTCATTAGGACAACAGATTTTGATAATGCTAACACTTATGCTAACAAGTAAAGGAATGGCAGCTGTTCCCAGAGTTTCTCTTGTTATATTAACAGGTACATTGGTCAGTTTTAAAATACCTATTGCCGGAGTTGCAATACTGCTTGGTATAGATCAAATTCTCGACATGGGAAGAACCACAATTAATTTAATTGGAAATTGTGTGGCATCTGCTGTTGTTGCACGTTGGGAAAATTGCTTCGATTATGAAAAAATGAAGAATTATATAAAACCAAATCAGGACGAATCAATATTTAATGAAATTCAGTCTGAATTTAGCAATATTACATAAAATGTAATCAAGTAATATTAAGAGAGATTTTAATGCTGAGATTATTATCGAAATTCTATGCAAAATCAATTAGAAGCTGTCTTGTTAAAGTTGAATCGCCTTGCCAAGCAAGCCGCTTGCAACTTTAACCGC
The DNA here is from genome assembly GCA_028689995.1 of Candidatus Gastranaerophilales bacterium. Classification (GTDB taxonomy): domain Bacteria; phylum Cyanobacteriota; class Vampirovibrionia; order Gastranaerophilales; family UBA9579; genus JAQVCB01. The sequence continues at coordinate 5,235 of JAQVCB010000126.1, read as the reverse complement.
AGTCCAAAAATCGAGCCTGTATTTATATCATAATTTGATTTTTACATTTTTAGCCAGACAGGCTCTAACAACTTAATTTAAAGGATCGTCATATTCAATTCCTAAATAAGAGCCTTTTTTATTTTCAATAATTTCTTTAGATCCCCCGATAAGTTTAACAAGGTCAGTAACAATAACTTTTAAATCCATAGCCTGAAAAGCAAGTTTTTCTGAATTTTCAGCACTTTCCTGAGATATAGAAGCATTACTTTGAACAGCTTTTTCCATATGTATTACAGCTTTATTAATTTGAGTAATACCCTGAGCCTGTTCCCGACTTGCATTAGTTATTTCATCAAGGAGCTGGTTAACTTTTAATGCTTGAAGGTCGATTTCCGACAATGAATTATTAACTTTCTTTGTTAATTCAACACCTTTTTCTGATAAATTCATATTGCTTTCAATGATAGAAGCTGTATCTTTGGCGGCTTGCGCACTCCTCTGCGCAAGATTCCTTACTTCTTCTGCAACTACAGCAAAGCCCAAGCCAGCCTCTCCTGCTCGTGCTGCTTCAACTGCGGCATTTAATGCGAGTATATTTGTCTGAAATGCAATATCATCGATAATTTTTATGATCTTTGCTATTTGATCACTTGATGATTTCAATTCTGCCATTGAAATCACCATTTCCTGCATTTCGTTATTGCCTTTTTCTGCGGAATCTTTTGTCTGTTTTGCCAATAATGCGGCTTGATTGGTATTTTCAGTATTTTGTCTTATCATTGATGAGGATTCTTCAAGAGTGGCAGATGTTTCCTCAAGTGATGCTGCCTGTTCTGAACTACCTGCAGCTATTTGATGGCTAGACTCCATTAATTGTTTTGAGATAGAAGATATATTCTGTGTATTTTGCCTGAGATTGTCTATGATTTTTACAATAGGTTTTGTAAATTGATCGGAGATATTTCCGCCTATTAAAGCAGCTATAAAACTGGCTATTACTATTATTACTATCATTGCAAGAATAATTAAGTATGACATCTTATTTATATCGGAAAGAATTTCTGATACAGGAACACTTATCAATAAAATAAATCCATTAGGTAATCTGGTGAAAGATATAACTTTATCTGTTTTTGAATCTTTATATTCGACATAACCTGACTTTTTATTAGCTAAAGAATCTGCAAGAAACTTATAAGCACCTTTGTTCGCTGTAAGTATGTTTTCTCCAACCTTAAAATCTCTTCCTGCAATAAAATTATAGTTATTATCAATAATAAAAGCGTTGGTGTTATTATATATCTGAATATTTTTAACTAATTTATTTAACTCATCGAGAGTTATATCCATTCCTGCCACACCAAGTAAAAATCCATTTTTATAAATTGGTATTGAGTAAGTAATCATAGCTTTCTTAAGATCCGAGTCAACATAAGGGGTGGCCCACAATCCTTTTCGAAGTTCTACAGGTTTAAAATACCAGTCCCCGGATTCTTGTTCTATTGCAGTATCTAAAATACTTCTTTCAAATTTACCATCTTTTTCAACATACCATGCTCCGTCAAAAGCCGGTATATACTTCTGATCATAGTAAAAATACGAACTCATACACCATTTAGTATTTTCACCGAGTTCTTTTGGGAAAATTCTGATTTTTGAGTATTCGGATTCTGCATAGGTAGTGTTTTTTAATTTATATAAATCGCTCTCAGTTTCAATAGAACTTATTTTTTTAACAAAACTACCCATCAAATTTACATTTTTTTCAACCTGTTTAAGGTCATTATAAATTTCTTCAGAACTATTATTGGCGTTAACAATCAGCATTTTTTTTGTTATGCCTGAAATAATATTGCTGCTTTGATTAATACTTATATATCCAATTATTACAACTGTAGCAAATAAAAGAAACAGCATACTTGCTACAATTTTAAATTTCAAGGAATTGATTTGCTTCATTTAAAAAACTCCTATATCATTAATTTTTAGCTGATAATTTTATTCAAAAAGACTAATTTACTGACTTTGCTATTAATTATGATTAAATAAATAAGACGAATTATAGCATAATTTGCTATAATTCGTTAAGATCAGGTTAATATCTAATAAATAGCTAAATAATACGCTAATATTTTGGCTAAATGATTTTTTAAGAGTTAATAGAATTAATGCATATATTATTGGAAGTTTGATCTTTTTGAACCGAGAGTTTATATGCAGCATATACTGCCTGGCCAAGGCTTAGCCCTTCATCATTTGTTGAAATATTTTTATGAGTCAAAACATTGAGATTTAATTTTTCAAGCTCTTCAATTGTCCTTGTCAAAAGAAGAAGATTCATCCAGACAGAGCCTGAAAGTGCAACTGTACTGATTTTTGTTTTGAAATTAATATCATAGCAAGTAAAAGCAATCATTTTGGCTAATGTATTATGGAATTTAGCTAAAATATCCGGTATTGCTATATTATTTTCAATATCTTTAACTATAAACTGAATTAATTCATTCATTTTATTTATATTAAATCTGCTTAATTTGTAAACATCCCAGTTGTTTATATTTGCAAGACTTTCAAGATAAAGAACAGAGTATTCATCGTAAGATGAATACTTGATGATACCAAGTATAGATGCAACTGCATCGAACAATTTTCCGGCAGAAGAAGTTAAAGGAGAGCCAACACCTGTATTAATTAAATTAGAGAACATTTTCTCCTTTTCAGAAGATATTTTTAAATTTTTATAAACAGGATGTTTTGGATCTATACCTGATTTGTGCAGTAGGCTGTATCCAAGCCTGTGAACCTGAAACTCTTTATCTTTTATTCCAATCATTTTAAAGACCGGGATATTAGCTACTCTTTCGTATTTTAAATCTCTGGAAACTAGGAATTCGCCACCCCAAACTGTCTGATCATCTCCAAATCCTGAACCGTCAAATATAACGCCTATTACTGGTGTATGAACAGGTAGTTTATTGTCGGCAAGACAGCTTAATAAATGAGCATAATGATGTTGAACCTGAAAATAAGGTATTCTAAGATTTTGTACATACCTTGTTGAAAGATAATCAGGATTCATATCACAAACTGCGTACTCTGGAGTAACATTTAAGAGTTTACAGAATAAAATAATATTTCTTTTATAAAGATAAAAAACATTTGCGGTATTTAAATCACCTGTATAAGGGCTTATATGAACTTTGCCATCAGAAGTTGCAATGGCAATGGTTGAATTCTGATATGCTCCGCAAGCAAGAACCGCAGGATATGGTTGAATACTATTTAGGGAAATATAATTAGGAGCATAACCTCTTGCCAGCCTTAAAAAATATTTTTCATCTTTTAAAATAGCTACTATACTATCATCAGAACCATTACAAATGTTCAAGTCATGTAATAAAATACCATCTACAATATCCTTATAAGTTTCTTCCGCATTATTGTTGTCGATTTCAATAGCTCTTCCTGATTTATTAGCACTACTCATTACCAGTACTTTTAATCTTCCTGAACTGAACAAAAGATGCTGAAGTGGATTAGAAGGTAGCATAACTCCAATTTTATTAAAATTATTAGCAACGTTGTGAGCAAGATAATTAGGATCTTTAATTTTTAACATCACTATCGGTTTTTCCGAAGATTTTAAAAGTTCTTTTTCTGTGTCGCTGATAAATGTAAATTTTTCAGCTTCTTCAATATTATTAACCATAACTGTTAAAGGTTTATCTTTTCGATTTTTAATGTCTCTAATCTTGTCAATAGCTTTTACTGAAAGTGCGTTTGCGCATAAATAGAAACAATTTGTACTTTTAAACAGAAGAACTTTATTATTTTCAAGGATTTTTGCAGATCTGTTAAAGCATTCCTGCTTATAATAAGTTTTATTTTTTTCTATTAACCATGCTTTTGGTCCGCATTCAGAACAATTTGAAAAATAAACATCAAAAATACCTTTATCTATGCTGTTTGTGCATTTATCACAGAACTTAAATTCACCTATAGATGAATTTTCTCTGGTATAGGGTAAAGAATATATTGTGCTGTATTTCGGTCCGCATTCTTTGCATGCTACAAAAGGATATTGATAATGCTCTGAATGTTCATCGTACAAATTATCAAGACAATTATCACAGGTTGCAATATCTCTTGGTACAGATTCTACAGGATTATGATTTGTCTTCTCATCAATAACATAAAAATTCTCACTATTTATAACCGGAATATCAGCTAAATCAAGATTAGCAACTCTTGAAATTCTATTTGGATCATCGTAAATATTAGATAAAAATTCAAATATTGAAGCATTATCCCCTTCGATTTCAATACTGGTAGAATCATTGCCGGCATTTATCCAGCCTGAAAGTTTGCATTTCTTTGCTTTGGAAAATACGTAAGAAATGAATGACTTGCAGCTTATAATTCCAGATATTATAATTTTTTTTCTAACTCTCATATATTTTAAAGTTTCCTTTATCCCCTACTGTTAATTTTACTCAAAAAACTGATATTAAAGAATAAAATATTTAATTATGTTTAAGAAAGTTTATTTTTGTTAACAAGAATTTTATTATTCTTAAGATTTAAAAACATTGGATGCAAGTATAGCTGCTTTAAAACAATTGTGTATGATATTTGTCTCAACCCAAAAAAAATTTAATAATTTGAAGGTGGATTATTTTTACCGGTAAGATTAGACGGTCTAATAATATTGCTTAAAATACCGTACCTGTCCATTGAAATCGGATATGACTGGGCATTGTCGAGATTAAGATTTTCGTCAAAAGGATCAAATTCATGTTTTGATTCTTTTCCAAAAAGAAATCTGTTTATAAGTGGAGCTGCAACTAAAGCTCCTATTGCAAAGGCACAACAGTTATGCAGATACCACTGGCGCTCTCCAGCTTTATTTAATTTGCCGGATAAGAATTTTTGAGCTGCAAGACCGCTGCCGACCCATACAAGATCCTGTGCTACAGACTTAGCTTTTTCACCTTTTGTTTTTTTGTTTCTGGTGCGAATCCACATTGCAATACCGCCAACCATAGTTAACAAGCCTGTTTGCCATCTGTGAAGACAAACACATGTAGCTATTGCAGTCATTGCTCCGCCTAAAGCTACTGCTTTTTGGTGGTCATTTTTGTGTTTTTCCATATCAGCATAAACTGCGCCAACTCCCAGTGCTGGCACAAAAATAGTTTTTATGGGTTGAGGTATTGAAAATCTAACAGGAGATACCATCTTATTCTTCTTTTT
>JAQVCB010000125.1 GCA_028689995.1 Candidatus Gastranaerophilales bacterium | reverse complement strand
CAGCAAGGTCAGGCAAATCCAGTTGGTAACACAGCTCTGGGTACTTTAGGAACAAGATATGCTCGTCAGACGTATAGTTCATATCTGAAATATAAATACAAAAAGTTTGAAACAGTCAGTGAATTTGCATCCAGAAACGGACATGTTTCGCAGGGACGTAAAGCTGACGGTTTTTATACACATTTTACATACTTTGTTACACCAAAAACTCAATTGTTAGCCAGATATGATGCATTTAATGCTAATAAAGCAGTCAGCGGTAATCATATTAATGAATATACAATCGGTGGAAATTATTATTTACGCGGTGTAAATTTGAAATTAATGGTAGATCTTGTATATGTACAGGATGAAATGTATAAAGATTCAGAAAGAATCTGTATACAAACTCAATATAAATTTTAAAAATATAATCTAAAATAATAAGAATTATAAAGAGGAGTTAAATTAATATTTAGCTCCTCTTTATAATTCTTATTATTTATACATTTATAAACTCAATCTGTTTTAAGTAAATCAGTTAAAACTCAAACTAATTAAGGATTTTAAATTAATTAAAATATATATAAATTGATTGTTTAAAAAAGATTATAGTTGTTAAAAATTAGATACACATGATATTATTGCTGAATCTAAATATATTAGTTGGACAGGATTTAGAAAAAGGGGATAGTATGCGAAGTTGTAGAGTTTTATCTGCTATTGTAGCAGTGATTTTAGCGACAGGATTGTCGGCATCAGCAAAAGTATGTACATTGCAGGATATTCAGGATTTGCCATCAGCGCAAAAACCTGCAGTTGATACATCTAAGTCTTTCAGTAATGATCACTGGGCTTACAAAACATTGGAAAATGTAAGCAAAAAGTATGGCTTGATGCTTGGCAAACCGGGTGACAAGTTTGACGGGCAAGCAGCTTTAACGAGAAATGAAGCTGCAGTAATTCTTGTAAATTTAAACGGAAAAATTGAACAGGAAAATTTGCAATTATCAGATTCGGAAAAAGCTCAGATAGAAATCTTAAAACAGGAATTACAAGGTGAAACACAAAAACTGGTAGGAAGAGTAGATAAACTGGAAGGATCAGTGAATGCTCTTAAAGGAAGTGTAACCAGTCTTCAGGCTTCAGATAAAAAGAATTTGAAATATGGTTTTGGTGAAGATATGAAGATAGGCGGCGGTATGCTGTTCATGTACAATGGGAGTATACAAAAAGGAGCTGATAACGTTGCTCCAAACTTTGGTTTTACCGCAGTAGATTTGAATGTGAGTGGTAAATTATATCCGCATTTGAAGTATGTATTAGGAGTATTTCCTAACAGAAGATTTGACAGTTCCACTAACGGTATACTTGGAGATGCCTACGTAGCAACTGACATAATACCCCATCATAAAGTTTTAGTTGGACAAATGAGGCCACCAAACTTATATGAAGGTTCACTGTCTCCGTACAGCTATGATGTAATCCGGATTGCTCAGATTTCAAGAAATTTCTCTGCATATCGTGATACAGGTGTAAAAGCTATAGGAAACTGGAAATTAATGGATTACTATCTTGGTGCTTTTAACGGTAGTGGAAACAATTCAAATGATTCAAATACTTCAATGGATATGTTTGGATTCGTATCATTTAAGCCTCTTGCTAAAGCTCCAAAATATGGTCATATGGAAATAGGCGGCGGTGTCCAGCAAGGTCAGGCAAATCCAGTTGCTAATGCAGCTCTGGGTACTTTAGGAACAAGATATGCTCGTCAAACATATGGTGCATATGGAAAATATAAATACAAAAAGTTTGAAACTATAACAGAATATGCAACAAGAAATGGATATAACGCACAGGGTGTTAAAGCTGACGGTTTCTATACAAATGTTTCGTACTTCGTAACTCCAAAAACTCAACTATTAGCTAGATTAGATAGATTTGATCCAAATAGAAGCTTAAATGCTAATCATATTACAGAATATACTCTTGGAGGAAATTATTATTTATCCAACATTAATTTAAAATTAATGTGTAATCTTGTATATGTAAAGAATGATTTGGCAAAAGACTCTGAAAGAATTGTTCTTCAAGGTCAATACAAATTCTAACTTAATTAACATAAAAATTTGTTGAATAAATGGGCTGTCCGATAGGACAGCCCATTTTATTGTTTGTATTATTTAAGTTCTTTCCAACTGAATAGTTTTTGTTGTTACATCGGCTATTTCTGGTGGTCCATAGTATTGTATAGGTCCTGTGAAGATGTAGTGATCTTCAAGTGCCCATTTTTCTCTATTCTTTTTGAGATATTCGAATACAGGTCCATCCAGTTCTACTAGAGCTTTTTGAATAACAGGCTTTAATGCGCCATGACGTTTTTCCATATTCATCATCATCGTCAGGGGAACTCCACCGGCAATCCATTCGTCAGCAGGTTTTGTAAGATTTCTGACAGATGAAATATAACCTGACAAACCAAAATGTGCTAATGCAAATGCATTATATCCAAGGGAATAGCAATAATCCGCATCAAAATTAGATGGAGCAGCGCATCTGCCTTCATAACCAAAGAAATGAGGCTGAGCTGCAAATTTACCTTTATATTCGCCAGCAGCTTTCATTTCAACTAATTTAGCCTGAATCATTTCAATAAGAAGTTTTTCTGTTTCAATTTTAGAAACCTGTACGTTTCCATGCGGATCTCTATCAGCCAATAATTGAGCTTGAATGGATTTTGGAAGTGAAGCAAATATTTCAGCATTTTGCTTTTCCAGTTTAGATTCAATATATTTAAACTTATCTTCCTGATTACAAAGTTTTACATAATCTGCATCATCTTCAATAAGAGCAAGTGTATCATTTAAGTTTGAAATCATGCTTTTCATTTCAGGAATAAATTCAATTAAACCTTCTGGAATGACAGCAACACCGAAGTTTTTACCTTCGTGTGATCTTTTTACTATAATATCTGTCATATAGTTAACAACTTCTGCAAGGGAAGTTTTGTTGATTGCAACTTCTTCAGATATCAGGGTTATATTTGGATGCGTTTGAAGAGCACATTCTATAGTTACATGAGAAGCGCTTCTTCCCATGAGTTTGATAAAATGCCAGTATTTTTTAGCTGAATTGGCATCTCTTTCGATATTTCCAATCAATTCAGAATAAGTTTTTGTGGCTGTGTCAAACCCAAATGAAATTTCTATCTGTTCGTTTTTAAGGTCGCCGTCTATTGTCTTTGGAACTCCAATTACTTTAATGCCGGTATTTTTGGAGAGGAAATATTCTGCAAGCATAGCAGCATTGGTATTTGAGTCATCGCCGCCTATAACCACAATTGCAGAAATATTTAAATTCTGACAATTATTCCATGTATCTTTGAACTGATCTTCAGTTTCGAGCTTAGTTCTTCCAGATCCTATAATGTCAAATCCACCGGTATTTCTGTACTCAGCTAGAAAGTCTGCTGTAATTTCCTGATATTTTCCGTTAATAATACCTGACGGACCACCTAAAAAACCATATAGTCTGTTATTTTGATTGGCATTTTTTAGTGAATCAAATATGCCGGCTATTACATTATGTCCACCGGGAGCTTGTCCGCCTGATAAAATAACACCAACATTGACAGGTTCGTTTGAAATATCTGTTGAACCTGTTTTAAAAGTGGCTATTGGTTTACCATATGAATTAGGGAATATTTCTTTAATATCATCAGCATCAGCAACTGATTCTGTAGGGCCGCCAAATTCAACACTAAGACCTCTAATGCCGTTTTTAAGGACTTTTGGCAGTTTAGGCTGATAGGATAACCTTGCTTTTTGAAGAGCAGATAATTCTCTTGTCATTTCTATTACCTCAGCTATCTATATTACGTTCGGGATTATTATTGCATAAAAATTATTACTTTTATATTTTTCTTAAAAAATACTATTTATTAAATAGACTGTTAACATTTCTAGACAAATTTTAATGAACCCTCTTGCTATATTCTTTTGTTTAATTTATATATTTATTGTCTTTAATATAGTTTAGTTATTTTATGAAAGAGGGTTTGTTTAAATGGTAAAAGTTGCTATAAACGGTTTTGGCAGAATAGGTCGTAATACCTTAAGAGCCGCCGTAAATAATGGTACATTTAATCAAGTAGAATACGTTGCTATCAATGATCCAGGATTAAATCCTGTTGAAGCTGCACACCTATTAAAATATGACTCAGTAATGGGTAAATTTAAAGGTGAAGTTTCTGCTTATGACGAAGGAATCATTGTTAACGGAAAGAAAATTAAATTCTTTGCATCAAAAGATCCAGCAACACTTCCTTGGAAAGATCTAGGAGTAGATATTGTTGTTGAATCAACAGGTTTTTACACCGATGCTGATAAAGCAAGAGCTCACATTACAGCCGGTGCTAAAAAAGTTATTATCTCAGCTCCTGCCAAGAACGAAGATATTACCATCTGTTTAGGAATCAATGCTGATAAGTATGATTCTTCCAAACATAACGTAATTTCAATGGCAAGCTGTACAACCAACTGTTTAGCTCCAGTATCTAAAGTTCTTAATGAAGAATTTGGTATTGTTGAAGGCTTAATGACAACAGTTCATTCTTATACAGGTGACCAAAGAATATTAGATGCTGGTCATCAGGATTTAAGAAGAGCTAGAGCCGGTGCATTAAATATTGTTCCTGCTTCAACCGGTGCTGCTAAAGCTATTTCTTTAGTTTTACCTGAATTAAAAGGAAAATTAAATGGATTCGCTTTAAGAGTTCCAACACCAGACGTTAGTGTTGTTGATCTTACAGTAGTTACAGAAAAACCACTTACAGTTGAATCAGTTAATGCAGCAATGAAAAAAGCAGCTGAAGGTTCATTAAAAGGCATTTTAGAATATGTTGATGAGCCATTAGTAAGTACAGATTTTATTGGATCAACATTCAGCAGCAGCTTCGATTCAAAATTAACCACAACAATGGGTGATAAAATGGTAAAAATTATCTCCTGGTATGATAATGAAATGGGCTACAGCACAAGACTTTCAGAAACAGTAGCTCTTGTTGCAGGCAAATTATAATTTTTTAGATTCATAAATAGTTAGAAAGACTGGCGAATTCGCCAGTCTTTCTTGTATAGAATAAATTGTATCTATTTTTGAGATTTTGAACTTAAATATGTAATTGTACCAGTCACAACTCCACCAATTGCAGACCCAATCAATATCCATGGTAAAAGTTTTTTATTTTTTAAGGCTTTAACTGTATTATCTTTTAGTTCAGAGAATTTTTCTGTTGACAAAATTTTCTTTTCATCAACGTTTAAAGTGTCTGCTACTGCTTTAACATTACTTTCAACACCAGTTTGAAGTTTCGTATATTCAGTTAAAACTGTTCTGGTTTTTTCTTTTAAATATTGATTAAAACTATCTATAGAGGTTATTTCATCTGGATTATCAAATTTTAACATTTCTTTAATTTCTCGAACCACAGCTTGTTCTAGATCGTTAACTGTAGTTGTAGCTGGATCGAGTTCAAATGTTTTACATAATTCAGATTTAAATTCTTCAATTGTTTTTGCACTTTTCTGTTCATCAGGTAAGAATAAATATTCATTTAGTACCTTTAATTCTTCCTGACTTGCATTGCCTTCTAAAGCTTTTTTACCATAATTAAAAATATTATTATAAGCTTCTTTCAGTTTTTCAAGAGATACTGCCCCATTTAATTTAAAAGATTTGCATATATTTTTACTAACTAACTCATTTATATCAGGATTTGTAAGTGTTTCCATCTCTTTAAGTCGTATTTCAGTTTGATTGATTATTTCATCAAGAGAAATATTTTCTGGCAAGCTTAACTTTTTAAGGTTTTCTATTTCATTTTCAGATAAAGCTTCTTTTTTTAATTTTTTAGCAAATATTTCACTTAAACAATTAATCTCACTATTAAATTTATCAAGTAAGTTATTACTAGCTTGATTTTTAATTTTTAAAACTTCTTCTTCAATATATTGTTTTACTGAATCATCTTCTTTCATCTTTAATAATACTAGATCTTCTGGCGGTTGTTTAATTCTGCTTGCAAAACCTGCAATTACTCCGCCCCCGAGTAATCCTATGCCGGAATTAACTGCTATTTTGTTTTTTTTATCGTTCTTATTGTCTAAAGTTTCTACCTGAGGTTTAACACTTATCGAATCCATGAAATTCTCCTTTTTTTAAGATCAGCATTAATATCATTATAATAAAACCTGTAAATACAAATATTTGCTATTTTATTAAAAAAAATTAACAATTTTTTATAAATTGGTAACATTAACTATATAACAGACATATAATGCTTGAATTAATACTATGTTTTATTTAGTTTAATAATATGTAGTAAATAATATTGAGGGTTTATTAAAATGGCTAGAAGACCAATTATTGCCG
>JAQVCB010000025.1 GCA_028689995.1 Candidatus Gastranaerophilales bacterium | reverse complement strand
ACCAACTGCAACTATTTTATTATTTTTAATTTTATCAGCAACACCTATCATAAAAAATGTAGTCATATCCACCTCTAAATCTAATCTATGACTGCATTATACCATAAAACCATGTGCAGTGGTCTTATTATAGTATATGCCTATATTAAGGTTTTTATGAGTAATTAAATACTTTATTGAGACCACTGCATGACAATAATTTTTGTTAAAAAGTTAAAATTTGCGATCGACTTTTGTAAAAGCAAGCGAAGCGTGAGCGTTAAAAATGAAACGATGAGTTTTACTTTTAAAAACTCATTCAGTGCTTTGCCCGGTCGTAGAGGCTGTAGGCTGGATATAAAAAACGATATTTTGATAGTTATGCATCAGTCTTTTATTGGATCAATATGGCTACTAAACCAATAAAATTAAATAATCAATAAATCAACGTTATAAAAAATATAAATATATTTTAGTAAAAATTTAACCTGATTCATACTTATTTTTACCTGATAGGGCAGTTAGTTCAGTATTTATAACCTTTTAAAATATATTAGTTAAATCTAAATTAAAATTTGGAGTAATAATTGTGGAGAAAATATTTGCTCCAGGTATATATTTAATGAGCCGACTTAAATTTCCACAAAAGTTTGCGGTAATAAGTCTGCTTTTTATAGTTATTATTATAGGGATTTTATATACATTATTTTTAGAAATCAATAAAGATATACATTTCTCTCAAAAAGAGCGTATGGGAATTGAATATGTTGATGCTTTAAGAGTTTTACTAAGAGATGTGCAACTGGAAAGAGGATTGGAACAGGCACTTTTAAGCGGTGATATTTCTTTTAAAGGAAGACTTGGAAAAAAACGTACTCAAATTAATGAAGATATAAAGTTGGTAGATTCAGTTAATACCAAATACGGAGAAATATTAAAGGCTGATAAAATATGGAATGAAATAAGATTAGATTTGAATAATATTCAGAATAAAAAATTTTTTATATCTCCGCAGGAAAGTTTTAATTTTCATTCTTTAATTACTGCTAAAATAATATCTTTTATAACATATATAGGTGACAGTTCCTATTTAATCCTTGATCCGCAAATTGATTTTTATTATCTTGCTGATATTATAATCAATCAGTTACCTGAATTAACTGAAAGAATAGGACAGGCAAGATCTTTAGGTATAAATTTTGCAATTAAAAAGAAAATTATTTTAATTGATGAAAAAATTATTTTTACTGTTTATTCTACACAAATAAAAAGATTGTCACAAAAAACCGAACATGATATTAAGAAGGTTTTTAAGATAAATGCAAATCTGAAAACTTTGTTGGAAAGTGATTTTAAAAATACTATTGATTCGATAAACGAGTTCATTTACATAATAAATACAGAAATAATAAATACTAAAATTGTTACAATTTTGCCGAGAAAATATTTTAGTCTGGCAACAAGTGCAATTAATGATTCTTTTGATATTTTTAAACTTGGATCAGAGGCATTTCAAAAACAATTAGATATGCGTATTAATAAATTAATGCAAGAAAAGTATATTATATTAGTTTCTATTATATCTATACTTCTATTGGCAATGTATTTATTTGTTGCATTTTATCTATATTTTATTAATACTCTTTCAAATTTAATACAAACTTCTGAACGTGTAGCAAATGGTGATTTTTCTGTGCGTATTAAAATTAATACAAATGATGAAATGAATGAATTAATTACTTCATTAAATACAATGACCAAAAATCTTGATAATCTGGCTAAAAGAGAGCAGCTTACAAGGGAAATACTCGTTACTACAATAACGACTCTGGATATAAAGGAAATATTAAGTACAATTGTCAGTCAAACAGGGAAATTCTTTAATGCAGACAGATGTTTTTATATGACATATGCTAATGAAACAAAGGAATTTCTACCCATTGAAAAATATGAAGTATATTTATCTTCTCCAGATATAAAAGGTATTGCAGGTGTAAAATACGAAATAGATAAAATAAATATACTTAAAAAACTTATGTTTGATCAAAAACAAATTGCGGTAATCGATAATACATCTAATAGTAATATTGATGAGTATATAAAAAACCTAATGAAAGAATATAACGTTAAAACAACTATAAAAGTGCCCATATTCTATATGGAAAAACCTCTTGGAACATTAACTCTACATTACACTAAGGAAAATAAAGTTCTTTCAGCAGAAGATCTTGATCTTTTATCTGCAATTGCAAATCAATCAGCAATAGTTATACATCAGGCACAATTATATAACCAGATTATTGTAACGGGTAACAGGGAAAAATTATTACGATCAATAATTCTTGAATTATTGGAAAGTGAAAATCTTGAAGTAGCAGTAAAAAGTATTTCATCAGAAATTGGAAAACTGTTTAATGCTGATCGGGCTACACTAAGATTTTATGATCCTACTAAGAAAGTTTTTACAAATATTGTTGGAGAATACAAAAAAAACGAGCTTATATCTTCTACTGTAGCTAATGATAGTGATTTACATTATCTTACAAATTTATATACTGAACAGATTTTTAAAACTAAAGAAATTATTATTATAGATAATATTGAAAATGAAATATATCCTGATAAATTTAGAGCTATATTAAAGAAATTGAAAATTAAATCGGCCATTATTGCTCCAATATTTTATAAAGAAGAAGCTTTAGGAATTATTATTGTTTCAAATACAGAATCATATAAAACATGGAAAATAGAAGATATTGATTTATTGATACCTGTAATTCAACAATTTGCAATTGGTATACATCTGTTTAGTTTAAATGAAAGACTCAAAAAAGCACTTAATAATGAAAGAATCCTTAATGAAATTATCGGAGAAGTTAGAAAATATGAAGATCCTGATGCAATATATAATTTACTGCTTTCAAGGATAATTAATATATATAATGTAAAAAGAGTCTTGCATCTACATTCTGATGATAAGCATAATTTGTATGTTTACAATGAAGTGATATCGGGTAATAGTATCAAGTCAATTTTGCATCAAATTATTCTTTCTGCTGAATATACAGAGGAACTTAACGCTGAAAGTTCTTCTGTAAGAGTAATTAATGATGTAAATTCCGAGGTAAAAAATCTAGATTTGAAGAGTTATTTATTGTCTAACGGTATACAGGCTTATATGTCATATTTATCGCCTACTATTCTTCAAGAATATGGCATAATAGGTATAACACTGACTTGTTCTTCCGTTCCCAGAAGATGGTTACCGGATGAAGTAGATTTATTCGGGTTAATTATTGATTCTGCTTCTCTGGTTTATCTTGAGGCAAAGAGGAGACAAGAAATCGAAGATATAAGGAAAACTTTTATTGCAACTTTAACTCATGATTTAAGAAGTCCTATATATGCAGAGCAAAAAGCTCTTGAATTTATGCTTTCCAGAAAATCTGACGATCAACTAAAAGATTATTTTGAATATCTGGAGGAGATTTACAGGACAAATGAAGAATTATTAAGAATAGTTGGCAATATACTTGCAATATATCATTATGAATCAGGTAAGTTTGAATTAAATATCGAATCTGCACAAATTGAAGATATCGTTAATGAATCAATCGATACATTAATTCATTTTGCAAAGTATGAAGGTTCTGAAATTAATGTTGATGTCGAACAAAACTTACCTATGGTAAATGCTGACAAGAATGAAATAGCAAGAGTAATTAAAAATCTGGTAAGCAATGCTATAAAACATAATCAAAAAGGTACGGATATAAATATTAAAGTAAGAAGAATTAATAATGAAGTAGAAATTGCAGTAAATGATAATGGTAAGGGGATATCTGAATCAGAAAAACCAAATATTTTTCAGAGATATCCTACAGCTAAAAGAAGAATTGGTACAGGGCTGGGTCTTTATTTGTCCAAACAAATTATCGATGCTCATAAAGGCAGAATATGGTTTGAAAGTGAAGTAGGAAAAGGCACAACTTTTTATTTTACGTTAAATATTGCCTGACAGATTTGTCATAATAATGCGTAAGAATTTTTTGTTGCTTCCTTAAACTTAAGTTTCTGAATTTATATTGTTTAAATACAATTCTTCAATTAAAACACAAACTGTTGCAGCTATTGCCGGTGCAATGATTACGCCAACAACGCCAAGCCAGGTAGCAGCTACAAGCATAGCAAATATAATTATTAAAGGGTGTAAATCCAGAAACTTGCTGAAAATAGCCGGTCTGAAAAATGTATTTGTAATCCATTGAACAAGCATATAAACCAATAACGTCCAGACAACCAGTATCGGTTTTTGTCCGAAAGCAACCAATATAGCAATAATAAGAGCAAGAACAGGTCCAACCACAGGTATTATATCAAGAACCCCTGCGATTGATCCAAGTAATACTGCAAATTTAACATTAATAATAAAAAGACCCAGAGAAGTTAATATACCGACAGCTAACATCGATAATAATTGACCTACTACATAACCGCCTACTTTTCTTGAAATTGAACCGGATATGCTTTCAGCCCGATCTCTTATACTGAGCGGAAAAAATCGGAGGTAACCTTTTTTTAACTGTTCTTTATCCAAAACCATATACAGTACTACCATTGCTAAAGTAAGGATTATTACAAGACCTTGCATTAAACTAACAGTTAAATTAATTGAACCGGCAACTATATTTTGACTATATCCGGCTGCTGTTGAAGTGAAATGAGATACCATAGGCGAAATCCACGGGATTTTATGAAGAATAACATTGAATTCATCAAAAATCTTTGTCCAGTAAGCAGGTGCATTCTGCATTAACAGTATAAATTGCTGGATTAATATGTTAACAAATGGAATTAAAAATAGAGCAAGTATTAAAAAACCTGCTAAGTAAATAATTAATACGGAGGACCATCTTGGAATTCTTTTGCTCATTTTATCTATAGCAGGATTCAATGCGCTGGCTATAACAAATGAAGTAAAGAAAAGTAGTGTAATATCTTTTATTAAGATTAAAGATAATATTATTAGTGCAGTTCCAAGTCCAAATAGAATAACGTTTTTTGATGCAAAGTTTTTTATATTCATATTTTAATCCTTAATGTTTTAATTAAATATATTTTATTTATAAATATATTTAATTTCAAATACTAATAAGTTGATTTTTTAAAATCTTAAAACATTCTTACTTAACTCAAGAGTCATGATCCAGTTACATTCAAGCCCACCCCTTAACCAGGGCCGTGCTTGTATTTCACCTTTCCAATGTCGGCTATAGAAAAATTAAATTTTTCTATAGCCTCCCCTAGCAATTATTCGTGAAAAGATATATTATAATACCGATATGCAGTGTGAAATAGGAGTTGAGAATGCTATGAAAATAGTTGGAATTATTCCTGCAAGGGGCGGTTCTAAGGGGATACCCAGAAAAAATATCAAACTATTAGCGGGCAAGCCTTTAGTTGCTTATTCTATAGAAGCTGCAATTAAGTCAAAATACATTGAAAGAGTTATTGTTTCAACAGAAGATAAAGAAATAGCAGAAATTTCAAAGAAATATGGCGCTGAAATAATCGAAAGACCTTGTGAGCTTGCTCAGGATGAAACAAAAACAGCTCCCGTTATCGCTCAAGTTGCAGATGAACTTAAAAAAACAGGTTATGTACCGGATATTATAGTCCTGTTGCAGCCGACAAGCCCATTAAGAGATGAAAAGATAATTGATGCAGCTTTAGAACAGCTAATTCAATCAGATAAAGATTCAATCTTTGCAGGTCATAAAGCAGGTAGAACTATGCCATTATGGAAACAAAAACCTGACGGTTCTCTGGAAGCACTTTATGATTATCATTTAAGACCAAGAAGACAGGAATCTCATTTAATGGAACCTATGGTTTGTGAAAATGGAGCTTTTTATGCCGTAAGATATGATGCTTTTTTAGAGACAAAAGACTTTCTAGGTAATAATGTCGGATTTTTCGAGATGGATTGGCAGGTTGATGTGGATACGCTAAAAGATTTTCAGGATGTTGAAAAGATTCTTCTTGAAAGAGATTGCAAAAAGTGAAAGCTACCTGAGGTTGAAAGTTTGGGATTGGAAGTTACCGGTTTTTGAACAAAACAAAAAGCAGGATTTTAATCCTACTTAAAATAGAGATATCTGACCTTTTCCTAACTTATTCTTTATAAATTAATAAAAGTTTGTTTTTATACCCTTATATTAATATAAAAACAAACTAAGTCTTTAAATTTACTTGATTTTACGCAAATTTTTTTGAGTTTACAGGGTTTATATATATGTTATATATTTCTGGAATATTTTTAAAATATTATTTAATTACTTAACAGGAAAATTGCTGAAAAATATCAGTTAATGATTCTTAATAAATATTTTTTAGGATTATTCGGATGAATTAAAGATATAAACAGGTAATTCTGCTTCTAGGCACATTTCTCGGTCTATATAGTAAATTTTTACTGTATTATTGCCAATATTTTGTACGGACACTTCTGAATATCCAGTATATTTGCCGATTGCCGTTTTTGTCTGAAGCTCAGCAAATATTTTTTCTCCCTGTGTTATCTTAAAAAAATAATCTTTATCTTTTAGAACTTTTTCAATTAAATAAAAACCGTCAGGAATAATCATATTATTCCAACGAACGCTAACAGGAAGTCTCAGTAGAATTCCTGAAGAATCAGGAATTATTACTTCCTTAATGGGAGGCTGAATATCCTGTATTTGTTCTCCTTTTTTTTTCTTCCTCTTTTTCTTTTTATCTTTTTTTTGAAAACTTTTTACGGTTTCCAGAGCTTTATTAAATTCCTGCGGAGTAACAGGCTTTTCTATCTGATTTTTGTCATAATTATTTAGGTAAGTATCCCAATCTTGGGCCTTACAAATATTTATTTGGATAAATGTCAATATTAAGACTAGTATTACAGATTTTATTTTCATAATATATCTTCTTGTTTATACAGTTTTACATTAACGATTTATTCTTGATAAGTCAATTTTATAGTTATTAATTTGACAGCAGTCCCTTAATACTTTTTTATAACTGGTTCGTGGCCGGTAAATTGTCTGAATGTAAATATTGCCATATTCTTTTAAAATATCATATAATATAGTAAGGGAATTAATAATGGAATTTTAAAATGGTTACGAAAGAATTAATTTAATTTATGTACGAATTTTTATATTTAATTATCGGAATAATTATAACAGGTTATATTATTGCGGTTGCATCGAAACTGCTTGTTCAAAACGTAGATATAACAAAATCTTTGAATAATGATAAGCCTAAAAAAATACATCGATCTAAAATGCAGGAAGAAACCTCGTATTTAGCATATAACGGGGATATAAACAGTACAATAAAAATATATGAAAATTCAGTCAGGAAAAAACCAAAGGACCTTGTTGCCAGATTTATGCTGGGGGAGTTGTATCTTAATAAAAAAAGAATATCGCTTGCAATAGAACAATTCAACTTTATAAAAAAAGTCAATCCAAATCATATAGAATCAAGAGAAAAGCTGGCTGAGTGTTATTATTTATCAAAAAATAACAGAAAAGCTTTGGAAGAATATAATTATATTCTTCTGCAAGATCCGGATAAAATGGAAGCAAGATATAGGATTGCAAAGATATATCAGGAGTCGGGAGACATTGATCGAGCCATCAAACAATATGAAAAAATCATAGAGAAAAATAATTTTGATGCTGAATTGAGAAGAAATTTGGCCAATTTGTATCTGTTAAAAAAAGATTATTTTAATGCGATTTCAGAATTAAAAACAGTGATTGTCATTGATAACAGTGATATAGAAACACATAAACTGCTTGCAATTATGTATTGTAAAACTGCGCAGTTTAATGAATCCATCGATGAGTATCAACATATTTTAAAAATTGAAAATGATAATATTGAAATAATGAAATCTCTTGCTGAAATATTTGTTGCAACCGGAAAATTTGATGAAGCAATTAAGCTGTATGATGCAGTCATTAAATTTGAGCCAACCAATTTGACAATAACAATGAACAGGCTTGCCGAAATATTTATCAAGGCAAGTAGTTATAATGAAGCTATTGATGTATGCAAAAATATTCTCTTTAAAGAACCGGAACTTGATTATCCCAAGATTACTCTTGCAAAAGCATATGAGCTTAAGGAAATGTTTCTTGAAGCAATTGATGTTTACAAAGAGCTTATAGCTGAAGCGAATTCTGAAGATAAAGAAGAAATATTCAGAGATAGTCTTAGCGCTCTTATTTGTAACTGGGGAGTTACGTTTTTTCATAAAGGAGCATATCAGGATGCCCTTGATAAATTTATTCTTGCCCTGCATTATAATGAAACTAATCCTGATATTTTCTTTAACCTTGGTAAAACCAATCAGGCAGTCAAAAATTATGAATATGCTATGTCTCATTATAAAAGAGCAATTGAACTTTGTCCCGATGATAGTGACTTTGTATTAAATCTTGGACATCTTTATGATGAAATGGGCGAAACTGAACATGCAATAAGATATTACAGGGAAGCAATAGAAGTTAATCCCTCTGATTATAAAGCTTATAATGCTCTTGGTATTACATATGGATCAAATAATATGACAGATGAAGCTATTGAAGAATTTGAAAAAGCTTTAGAAATTAATCCTGATTATGATGATGCACATTATAATCTTGCTATTGTACTAGAATCCATACAAAATATTGAAAGAGCAAAAGAAGAATATAAAAAAGTTCTTGATATAAATTCACATCATAAAGAAGCTCGAAACAATTTAAGCATTATTCTTGATACAGAAAAAGAACTTCTTCTTAATGAAAATAAAGACAGTTTATAATTTTTGAGTAAAATCGCCTTTAATAATGCTAATTTGATTCTTTATTCAGGTTTAATGCTTCCAGATTTAGCTTGTGCTAGAGATTCATCATTTCGTTGTCATACCTCTTTGCTCTGCGGCTTGGTCGTTGATTGTAAATGACTTAATTTTATGATCTAATATTAATAATTGGGCAGATTTTTGGAGGAAATTATGGAAAGGACTTTTGTAGCTATTAAGCCTGACGCAGTTCAAAGAGGGCTTATAGGTGAAATCATACAAAGATTTGAAAAAAAAGGTTTTAAAATATTAGCTCTTAAAATGATGTTAGTAAGTAGAGAAACAGCCGAAAAACATTATGCAGAACACGTGGGTAAACCTTTTTTTGAAAACCTTATAAGTTTCATTACTAGTGGTCCTATTATAGCAATGGTAGTACAGGGTGAAGACGTTATTTCTCTTGTCAGAAAAATGATGGGCTCAACAAATCCGAAAGATGCCGCACCTGGTACAATTAGAGCGGATTATGCGCAAATTACCGAAAGAAATATAGTACATGGATCAGATAGTCCTGAAAGTGCAATCAGAGAAATTTCTCTTTTCTTTGATGAATCTGAAATATGTGCTAAATGGCGAAGAACAGCCGCTCAATGGATTACAAAACCTGTATTATAAAGGTATCATTAAGATTTGTCTTCAAAATACTTCAATTTTGAGTTAATTAAAACTTGTTCTGATACAAAAGCCAGAGCAGCAATTTTTACAACGCCACATGGAGAAATAAAAACCCCTGTTTTTATGCCTGTCGGGACAAATTCAGCTGTCAAAATGATGACGCAGGATCATCTTTATCAAACTCAGGCTCAAATAATCCTGTCCAATTCATATCATCTGTTTTTGAGACCAGGTCATAAATTAATCAAAAAAGCAGGCGGGCTTCATAAATGGATGAACTGGAAAAAACCAATTCTTACTGATTCCGGTGGTTTTCAGGTATTCAGCCTTTCAGATCTTAGAGTTTTAACAGAAGAAGGTGTTTCATTTAAAGACCCGAAAGACGGCAGCACTTACTTTATGAATCCTGAAGTTTCAATGGAAGTTCAAAATAGTTTAGGTGCTGATATAATAATGGCCTTCGATGAATGTGCTCCTTATCCTTGTTCTTATGAACAAGCAAAAGAAGCAATGTACAGAACTCATAGATGGTTATTAAGATGC
The DNA here is from genome assembly GCA_028689995.1 of Candidatus Gastranaerophilales bacterium. Taxonomy (GTDB): domain Bacteria; phylum Cyanobacteriota; class Vampirovibrionia; order Gastranaerophilales; family UBA9579; genus JAQVCB01. The sequence continues at coordinate 21,375 of JAQVCB010000025.1, read as the reverse complement.
GTTGAAAGTCATAAAAGAGAAGATCAAGCATTATTTCCTATTGTACAGGGGTCTGTTTATGATGATTTGAGGGTTGAAAGCGCAAAGTTTATTTCTTCTGTCGAGTCACATGGCTATGCTATAGGTGGTGTGAGCGTTGGAGAACCTGCTGATTTAAAAAATCGTATTGTCGAAGTCACAACTCCTTTATTGCCTGAAAATAAACCCAGATATTTAATGGGCGTGGGTACTCCTGAAGATTTGTTGGATGGCATATTTAGAGGCGTTGACATGTTTGACTGTGTAATGCCAACAAGGATAGCCCGGCATGGAAGTTTCTTTACACCTACAGGTAGAGGAATTATAAAAAATAAAAAATATGAAGAAGATTTCTCACCGCTTGTCGATGGTTGTGAGTGCTATGCATGTCAAAATCATACAAAAGCCTACATAAGACATTTATACAGGGTTAAAGAAGCTACAGCAGCAATTTTGATGACCATTCATAATATACATTATCTTGTAAAACTTATGGAGGATGCAAGAGAAGCTATTTTGCAAGACAGGTTTGTTTCTTTTTATAACGAAAAAATGGGTTGTATTAATAAATCTTGAAATAATGTCATAGATTGTATTTAGCATTAAGTATTACGAAATATTAAGAAAAATATAGCTATAATATATATAAAAGAGCAACTTTTTATATTAGTTTGTTTTTATATATACATAAGGAACAAATAAAAAATCAAAAAGATATTACAAGATAAGCGGGAGGATTTAAAATGGCCAGAGTATTAATTTCAATGCCGGAAGAGTTTTTAACAAAAATTGATCAAGTAGCTGATAACGAACAAAGATCAAGAAGCGAATTAATCAGAGAAGCATTAAGAACATACATACACAAATCAAGAGTTAGAGAAAACACACTTGCAAGCAAAAATGCATCAATCCTGGAGGCGCTATTAGACTAATTAAATTGGAGTTTGGGGTATAAAATCTGGGGGATACATACAAAGAATTATGGCAGCGAAAGCTGCCGTTTTGTTTTGAGACCGCAAATTATAATTTTTAACAAAAATTACAATTTGCGGTCGATCCTTGTAAAAGCAATGCGAAGCGGAAGTGCTGGTTAAAGACTCATTCAGTGCTTTACCCACTCGTAGGGACTGTGGGGTGGATATAAAAAACTATATTTTGATAGTTATGCATCAGTCTTGTATTAGGTCTATTTTATAAATTATTAGAAGCTATCTTGTTTCGCCTTGCCAAGCAAGCCGCTTACAACATTAACCGCAGTCCAAAAATCGAGCCTATAATTATATAGTAATTTGATTTTTACATTTTTAGCCAGACAAATTTATAATTTTAAGCAATTTTTATAATTTCTTATAAAATCAGGTAATTCGACTACTTCATTAGGTCCAATTATAATTTCCCAACCTGGAAGTTCTTCTTCTATCTCTTCTTTTAAATTTCCAACATAACCAGGGATAATAATTTCTCTATGGTCAACCAATTCATCAAATTTTGCTTCTTTTACTGCTTTTGCAATCGTTTCACCAGTAAATTTGGAAGCTGCCCAAGCTGTAAGTACACTCATCCCGTCAGAAGGTGTTATTATTAAATATACAGGTACACCAGATGCCTCAGCTTCACTGGCTACAACAAAATAAGTTAATGCAAAATTTGTTGATACTAATATAGGTGAATTTCTATCAACATCACCTATTGGATAAACTTTAGGTTCTATTTGAAGCGGTTTTTGAGGATCGGTAAAAATATTTTGTCTCAAAGTAAGTAAAGTGTAAATTAATGCTTCATCAAAAGTATCTAGAACAAGTATATTAGAATATTTGCACATTAAAACAGATGCATTAACAGTTTTTTCAGTGGAATTCAAGGTATCTTCTGTAACTTGATCAATAAATGTAATAGTCGGAAAACCAAGTGGTCTGAATTTATTTTCTATCGCTGATCTTCTAATATATGTCAAATCTTCAAAAATATTTTCTGATTTTTCAAGATTCAATACAAGATTTTCAGACTTAGCTTCAATAGCTTTTGTTGACTTATTAACAATATCTTCTATATTACTACCTGAAACAACTACTGGAACGCCATATTCTTTTTCTATTTCAATAATTTTACTAATATCAATATTCTTTAAACATACAAGCGGTTTATATTCTTTAATACTTGCAAGAACTTCTTTTATTGTATCGAAATTTGAACTCTGCAATATAAGAGCCAGACCTGTGTTTGCGACTTTTATAGCCTTGTCTGTGAAGCTATTATCTGCATCTATAAGAGCAATGGCATCAATTTTTAAATTTTCACCGACTCTTTCGACAGAATAATTTGCTATACTGGCTAATTTTATTTCAAAGTCGCTATCAGAACTTTCAAGTTTTACTGCAAGACAGGTAGGATTGACAAAAGTCTTATCATGCCGAAACATAACTGTCTCATTTCCAACTATAACCTGCCTATCAGTCTTGCCAAATTTAATTTCCCGCTGCTGCTTGATACTTGCTTCTTCAAGAAGTGCTTTAAGTTCATCTGATATATATTCACAATTATCAGATGTCGTTTCCTGCTTTGCAAGCTTCATTGCAAAAGCCATACAAGTAGGAAAACCACATTTCTTACAGTTAGCTTCTTTCTCTTTCTTACCTCCTGGAAGGTGTTTAAAAATTTGCAAACCTGTTAAAGCCATATTAATTACGCCTTTTCTATTAATTTCTTTAAATATAAAACACTATCTGGATGATAAAGAACAATCAAATCAGCACCCGCTGTTATCATGGAACTTGCAGTTATACATTCCCAACTAATAGCTCTTGTTTTAATATTTCCCCATTCATCTGGCACATTTTCAGATTTTGCTTCTTTAGTTTTCCATGTTTCAATGCCAATAAAAGTTGAAATTGGCATATTAAGCATAGTATCACCGTCAAAAGCAGCCAGCCTGATTCTTTCGATTACACTGTATGCATAATCAATGCCATATCCAAGAGCACCCATATTGGGGTCAATAATAATTTTATCAGGATCAAAGCCCATTTCAGTTATAAGAATATTTAATTCTTTTGCAAGATTAATATCTATAGGTGTTCTTGCAATTACATTATGTCCATATTCCTTTAATATAGGAATGATATCTTTATAATTATCTTCATCGACAAAGCCGAAAGAGCATTCTTTGTCAGCAACTTTAGCCAATTCGGGCAATAGGACTATGTCAATTTCTTCCCTGTCTGATCCAATTACAATTACAGGAATAGATACCATACTTAAAATTTTCCTGAGTTGATCCTTACTTTTATTAATTTCCTGCTCATGATTGTCGCAGTTTGCAATATTGAACCTGACAACTAGAACATCAGCCTGTTTTTCTTCTGCTTTTTTTGCCCATAAAACAGCATCATTTATACAATTCCCCCAGGCTTCCTGCAAAATATTTGAATACTTATCAGGTAAAATTGTCTGAATTTCTAAAGCAACAAGAGGTTTTGAATTAAATTTATTTTCTTTATGCATAAAAGGAAGAGAGGTTTCTCCTCCAAGAATAAGATTTCCTAACTTTACCTGCCTTATTGATACTTTTGAATCCTTAACAGGTACATTATAAGTTATATCCATAAATTCTGTCCTTAAAAAATAACATTTATAATATTTTATTATAAACAAAATATTAACACATCATAACAAGTACAAAACCTGTTAGATATATAATTAAGAACAAATTTAGTCTGTTGATGTTATTTCTTCGAAAGTTCAATAAGCCTGGCTATCGTTTGCTGATAATCAGCTTTTTCATGTGTTGGTTGTTTTAAAAAATTATTAATCTCGTCAATCAACTTGATTGCACGATCAATATTAGGATCAGTGCCTATAACATACGCACCGATATTTATTAAATCGGCATTTTTGTTGTATAAAGCCAGTAAATTTCTTATATCGCCTGCTGCAGTTTTATGCTCATCATTAGTGATATCAGTCATTACTCTGCTTATACTTGCAAGCACATCAATTGCCGGATAATGATTTTTATGTGCCAAATCTCTTGAAAGCATAATATGGCCGTCTAAAATTCCTCTGACTGTGTCAGAAATAGGTTCGTTAAAATCATCACCCTCAACAAGCACTGTATAAAGTCCGGTAATTGTTCCCTTATCGCTGGTACCTGTTCTTTCAAGAAGTTTTGGCATATTCGCAAAAACTGACGGTGTATATCCTCTCGTTGCAGGTGGTTCTCCAATTGCAAGACCTATTTCTCTTTGTGACATAGCAATACGTGTAAGTGAATCTAGCATAAACAAAACATCTCTGCCGCTATCTCTAAAATATTCTGCAATACTGGTTGCAACATGAGCTGCTTTAATTTTAACCAGAGATGGTTGGTCTGAGGTAGCAACAACTACCACTGACTTGCTTAAACCTTCACCACCTAAAGAATTTTCAATAAATTCTCTTACTTCACGGCCTCTCTCTCCAATTAATGCAATGACATTCATATCTGCATTAGTATTTCTAGCTAACATACCAAGTGCTGTACTTTTTCCTACGCCACTACCTGCAAATATTCCCATCCTTTGGCCTTTTCCAATAGTCATAAAAGAATCTATTGATTTAACTCCCATTATTAGAGGCTCAGTAATTCTTTTTCTTACGAGCGGATTTATTTTTTTTATTTGAGTAGAATGATACTTATTGCTTCTTATTGGTCCGTGTCCATCAATTGGCCTTCCTAGTCCATCCAGTACTCTCCCTAAAAGTTCTGATCCAACTTTAACTTCGATAGCTCCACCGGAATTTACAACAGTAGCACCAGGTTTTAAGCCATCCATATCTCCAAGAGGCATCATAAGCATTTTGCTGTCCTTAAATCCGACAACTTCTGCCCATATTGGCAGCTGATCCATCTTTGTATAAATATAGCAAAGATCACCAATACTGGAAGAAGGACCGTCCGCTTCTATAACAAGACCTATTATCTGAGTAACCTGTCCTATCTCCTTGAAAGTATTAGAACTTTCGACTATATCTCTATATTTAGATAAATCTAACATTTCATACCTGTCATAAATTAAATATAAAATAATATTTTTGGGAATACTTCAATTACAGTTAGTCCTGTTCTTCGAAATTTCAGGGTTCTTCAATTTTAATTTCTATTTCTTTAGGTATCTCTTCCATTACAGGATGTTCTGCTGATTCTTTCATAATTTTTTTGGTTATTTCTGTTATTTGAGAATCGAGCCGCGCATCTATTCTTGAATCAAGAGATTCTACTATTACTCCTTCTAGCGGAACAGTTCTGTCTTCTATTATCTTGATTTTCTCAAGCCCGTTTATTGACTGTTTTAATTCATCTGAAAATTCATATAAATAATTTGTAACTGCAGGATTTACAATAATTTTCACTTCTTCTTTATCTTGTAACTGATTTATAGCAGCTTTAACAATATTCAGGATAGTCTCAGGATGAATCTCAAGCTGTTGTCTAACTATCTTTTCTGCAATAGTTACTGCAAGCAGTAATAACTCTTGTTCTGCTGAAATTATTATTTCTTTTTTAACATTAAAAGCTGACTTTGCAATAATATCAACACTTTTAATCTGATTTATAAAATCAGCCTGTATCTGATGGACTCCATTTTTATATCCTGCATCATATCCGGCTTTCATTCCTTCTTCTTTTGACTGGTTGAATGATTCCTGAGATGTTTTTTGCGCTTCTTCTATTATTCGTGCTGATTTCTGATGTGCAGCACTAATTATATTATGTGCTTCTAGTTCAGCCTCAGCTACAGCAGTGTTTTCCTGTTGTACTTCTTCAGAAATACTCTCAGATAATTTGTTTGCTGATGTATTTTTTATAACATAGGAATGTCCAACTTCTACGTCTTCTAACCTGATCCTACTCAATGAAATCGTCCTCCACACCTTCTCTCATTAGTACGATCTCACCAGTTGCTTCTAATGCACGTATAACAGCAACAATCTTGGTTTGACATTCCTGTACTTCTCTTGCCCTGACAGGTCCCATATATTCCATATCATCTTTAAGCATAGCAGAAGCTCTTTCTGACATATTCTTGAATATTTTTTCTTTAACTTCATTATTGGAGCCTTTAAGTGCCATCGCAAGATCTTTCGTTTCAACTTCACGCAGCAATCTTTGAATTGATCTGTCATCGAGTTTAACCATATCTTCAAATACAAACATAAGTTGCCTGACTTGTTCTGCAAGATCCATATCTTCTGTTTCCAGAGTTTCCATAATTTTCTTTTCAGTTTGCCTGTCAGTCCTATTGAGAATATTTGCAAGAGCATCAACCCCGCCAGCTTGTGAAAAGTCTTGAGAAACAACAGATGAAAACTTGCTTTCAATGATTTTTTCTATTTCACTTAATATTTCGGGATTTGTTCTATCCATCTCTGCAATTCTCAGAGCAACACCGGCTTGAAGTTGCGGGGGTAAATTATTAAGAACAGCTGCAGCTTTTTCTGGTTTTAAATAAGCAAGCACCAATGCTACTAACTGAGGATTTTCATTTTGAAATGAAGTTGCGAGCTGGGTAGGATCGGCATCATTAAAAAACTGAAATGGGTTACTATGCAGAGTTACTACTAGTTTATCCAGAATCTCTCCAGCCTTTTGATCTCCATAAGCTTGTTCCAGTAACTTTTTAGCGTACGTCATACCACCATGGCTTAAATAATTATTAGCCTGAAATAATGAATGAAATTCATCAAGTATATCATCCAAAGTTTCTCTCGACACTTTATTTAAACTTGCAATATCAAGTGTTATTTGTTCAATAAGGTCATCATCAGGAATATTTCTCAAAACCTCAGTAGCAGTATTAGGCCCAAGAATAATAAGTAAGGCTGCAACCTTTTGAGAATTGGACATGTGACTTAATGATAATCTCTCCATTTATATTAGTCCTTAACATACGATAATAATAATCTTGCAGCTTCTGCAGGATCAGACAATATTAAATTATTTATATCAGTTTTCATTCTTTCAAGTTCAGGTTCAAGTTTGGCTTCTATAGCCGGGAATGAAGCTACTTCAAGAAGATCAGGCTCTTCCTCTGCCTCTTCATAATGCTCACGTTCTTCAGAATATACTTCTTGTCCCTGTAGTGGTCTTTTTATTAATGAATTGAATACAAATAATGCTGCTATACCAAGAATCAATACTGTCAGGACAGGAGCAAGTGTTCTAACCCAGAATTCCATCTGTGATGATTTTTCCATTTCCTGAAGTATACGAATATTACCTGATCCGTTATCAGCAAATTGCATTCCTGTTATTGTTATAATATCACCTCTTTCGAGATTTGCGCCACTTGCAGATACTACCAGGTTCCTGATCTCATTTTTTTCTTTTGTTGTTAAAATTTTGTTCAAAGCAACCGCTATTGTTAATTTTTCAACTGTCCCAGGTGCATAAACCACTTGCTTAATTTCTTTTGAAATATTAAAGTTTTTTGTAGTCTTAACTTTTTGATAATTTAAATTTTTTGCGCCTGCAGGTACATTAGCAGTACTTGGAGCTCCATTGCCATAATTTTCTGATTCTGTCTGAGAGCTGGCCGGTATTCCTTCAGGTGTAGTTGTACCATCAACCGCGGGTAAAAATTTTTCTATAGTTGCTCTGGCACTATCAAAATTCATTGTTGCACTAACCTGAACATTTACATTTTCTGATCCAACTATTTTTTCTAATACAGCCTGGACCTTTTTAGATACTTCAGTTTCAAAACCTGTTCTAAATTCATTTATATCACTTGATCCTCCTCCGCCGGCTTCATCAGATAAAGAACTTCCACTTTGATCAGTAATGAATACTTTATCAGGGGAAAGTCTTGGAACACTGTAGCCGACGAGATTTTTTATAGCCTTAACCTGCTCCTGTTTTATTTTTACACCAGGTTCTAAAATTAACATTACAGATGCAGTTGGTGATTCATCTTTATCAGAAAATACAGACCTTTCAGGATCAGCAATTTGAACTCTCGCCTTTTTTATTCCCTGAATTCTTTCTATTGTTCTTGTTAATTCGCCTTGAAAGATTCTTTGACGGGTTAGTTTGTTCTGAAAATCTGTTGCTCCAAGCTGAATTTTGTCAAGAAGTTCAAATCCGGGATTACTATCGTGGATAACATCCTTTTGAGCGATCATTAGTCTAAGATCTTCTTTTAATTCAGCAGGAACAAGTACTGTTTTTTTATCATCACTAAGTTTGTACGAATAACCTGCTTTTTTTAGATTTTCAATAACGGCAACTGCATCAGGTTCAGTAAGATCGCTGTATAAAACTCCCCAATTAGGCTCTATTGATTTGGTCACAAAGTATGATATTGCAACTGTTGTAACAATAATAAGAACTATTATGACCAGCTTTTGAGCAATATCAAGGCCACCCCATAATCTTTTTATATCTTTGGATAATAAACTTATATAGTTGTTCAATTTTAACTCCTAGTAATTTAGATAATAACTACCCCGTTAAAAAATTCAAGTTTGTAAATTTTAGTTAATCAAACCTGCATTCTGTGGATCTCTTGATAAGCTTGCAGTATTTTGTTTCTCAACTGCATTGTAAGCTGCATTGAGAGACTAGCCTTTTCGGAAGCGATCATTACACTATGTACATCAATATTTCCGCCAGTTGCAAATAATTTAGTAGCTTTTTCAGATGCTTTTTGTTCATTATTAACTTCATTAATATAATTGCTTAGCACATTTCCAAAACTTTTAGCTGTTTTATCCGAGGATAAACCTTGGGTAGTCTGATCAGAAGCTGTTAAACCTGTTCTATTGTTGTTCATTAAAACTTTCAGGTCGTTTACAAGCTCCTGATCTTCGGAAATACTGATACTTTTTGAATCAAAGTTTGGTATCTCACCTAATTTTAAATCCTGATTTGCATTTTGAATGTCATTAATATTATCTCTATATTCCTGCATGAAATCTTTCATGCCAATATTAAAATTATTAAGATTGGTTTTTCCTATTAACATATCTGACATAACTTCTCTCCCCGGTATTTAATGAATATTAGACCTGAATTAATTAAATTATAATATTATTTATATTCTTAATGCAGCTGCTATCATATTTTTCGTAGCTTCTATGTTTGTCACATTAGCTTCATAGGCTCTGCTTGCTGATATCATGTCCACCATTTCTGTTACTATATTTATATTAGGCATATTTACATAACCATTCTTATCTGCATCAGGATGTCCGGGATTATACATTTTTCTGAATGAAGAATCTTTATCTTCCACTATCTGACTTACTGTTACTCCGCTTGCAGTATTTGGAGTATTAAAGCTAATACCACCTTGTAGGGTATTAGCCTGCAATTCAGATGGAAGAAAACTTGCTGATCCATTGCTTCCCTTATTAATTGCATCATTATAAACAGCTTCAAAGATTACTTCTTTTCTTCTGTAAGTACCTGGAGTTCCATCAGGATTCCTTGTTGTATTTACATTAGCAATATTACTTGCTACAGTATCCATTTTTACTCTTTGTGCATATAGTGCAGAGGCGCTTATATTAAGTGCATCAAAACTCATTACGCGCCACCTCCCTTGATCGCTTCCAGCATTCCTTTAAACATTTTTTCCTGTAAATGTGCAAGTGCATTATATTTCATACCATTTTGTGATAATTGAGCCATTTCATGTTCTATGTTGACATTATTTCCATTTGGCTTGGCATTAGCATCGGATTGAATAATTTCAGGATTAAATTTCTGATAGGCTGTCTTTGTGATTCTATTCGGATCTATAAAATTATCCTGCATATTTATTTGACCGGCGGATGATAAAGAATTTGGATAATACATAAGACTTCTTGAATATTCTTCTTTTTCTTTTTGTTTAGCATCTTCATTGACAATAATTTTATCTAATTGATCTTCAAATTTTACGTCAGTTCTTTTATATCCTGGCGTTTCTGCATTAGCAATATTAGATGAAAGAACTTTATGTCTTGCCAAAAGTCCGTCAAGAGCTAATGTTGTTATTTCGATTGCCGATTTACTAATTAAATCCAAGTCATATCCTCCCAAATTATAGCTAAGCTTATATTTGTAGTGTTAATTCAAATGTAGTTCCGCTTTCATCTGTTGAAATTAAATTTAAATTACCTCCATGCGCTTCTATAATTTTTTTTGAACGGGCAAGCCCAAGCCCTGTGCCTTCTTTTTTAGTTGTAAAAAAAGGAGTAAATAATTTTGCTCTGTCTTTCAATGCGATTCCGGTTCCCTGATCTTTAACCAGTATTGAAACAGTTTTTTCGTCTTTTAAAGTAATAAATAATTCAACCATATCACCTTGTTTTGATATTTCCAGAGCGTTTTTTATAATGTTTAATAATGCTTGACTAATTTTCGGTCTGTCAAAATCTATTTTTATTTTATTGTTAAATTTATTAACTATTGATAAATTAACCAGTTTTTCATCAAATGCAGGTTTTACAAGGTTTACAACATCATTTACAGCAACATTCAGATCATCAAATGTTTTAGTAATTGTAAGCGGTTTTGAAAAATTTGACAGCTGAGTCAATAAATCTTCCAGATTAGTTATAGCAGAAGTTATTGTTGAAGCTGCTCCTTTTAATGATTTGCTGATTGCAGTACTTTTCACTTCATCTGCATTTTTAGAAATAATTTTTGCATATAGATTTATCATTCCAAGAGGATTTCTAATCTCATGAGCTATAGTTGAACAAAGCTGACCAATCGAAGTAAATTTTTCTGATTGATTTACCTTCTTCTGTAACTCTTTTAATTCTGTATCAGCACATATTAAATCCATTTGCTGATTTTCAAAACTTTCTGTAAATTTTCTGAGAATTGTTGTAAATTTCTCATTACTTCTTCTATCCTGTTTTAATTCACTCAGGTCTTTCTCCAGATTTTTATTATTTGATATCAGCTGAAGATGTTCGAAGATTTTGTTAGTATCATCAGGATTTAAAGAACAAAAACCTTGATAGATACCTGTTTTTGTTTCTTCCCAGAACAAACAGGAAGAAAATCTGTCTGCAATAATCACAAGAAATTCATCATTTAAAAGATAGGAATCATTTACCTCTATTCTGGTAAAATTATCTGATTCACCAATTTCAGAATAACTGTATACATTTGATTCAGAATATTTCAGCCTATTCAAGAGTCCCTGAAAGTCTTTAGTATCTTTCATCTTAATTAAAATTACAGAATTATTTCCACTTTCTAAGATAGTTTCAACCAAACACCGAAACAGACTAACTAAAGTCTGCTTGGTGTAAATTTCACAAGTTATATGATTCATTAATTTACTTATTGAACTATCAATTAATTTAACTTTTTTCATGGGATCCTCTGGTATAAATGATATTTCTTAATTTATACGGCAGCTTTCATCTTTCTATTACTGATACCGTGATTAATTGCATATAGGACTGCTTGTGTTCTGTCATTAACTTGCAATTTCTGGAAAATATTATTTACATGTGTTTTTACCGTAGTTTCACTGATAAATAATTGATTAGCTACACCCTTGTAAGTAATTCCCTGTGTTAAAAGTTCAAGAACTTCATCTTCTCTTTGAGTTAAATATGAAAGTAAGTTTTCCTCGTCATCAAATTTATTTCTGGTTTCTTCTTTGAATGAAGCGTGGAAATGATCAAAGAATTTAGCAGCAAGAACAGGCGGCAGAAAGATTTTGCCGTTAATTACTTCATTTGCTGCAAGTACAAGTTGAGCTGCTGCCATTGTTTTTAAAATATAACCTCTTGCCCCAACTTTCATAGCTCTAAATATAAGATCTGAATCATCATATCCTGTTACAACTATTACTTTAATTTTTTCGTCGATTTTTCTTAATTCCTGAATAGCTGTAATACCATCCATATCAGGCATATTTAAATCCATCAAAATTAAAGTTGGATGATATTTTTTTACCAGCGAAATAGCAATTTCGGCAGATGCGGCTGTGCCAATAACTTCATAATCACTTTCAATTTTAATTAATTCTCTGATACCTGCCGCATGATCATAATTGTCGTCTACAATTAGAATTTTTACATTTTCTTGAATGTCAACTCTTCTCATTTATTGGCCTCCCCAGTACGCCTAAACCCAACAATATTCCTACATTTTAAACCAACAGCCCTATTTGGCTTTTAATTCACTACATTATGCATAGTACCTCTTTCAGGGTAACCTTCTCATCCGCTATTAGGTTTAATTTGTCCTATAAATGGTTTAGATTTAGATTTAAACCATATGGTCTAATTTAGGTATGAGTTATAGATCCTGTCTGAATTAAAACATTTATATATAGTCATGATTATTTAATGAGAGATATATACAGATAAACAAAAAGTATCGAATCTTCTCTTTTAGGGGGAAACTCATATCTAATTACTGAAGCATTCATTATAAGTATTTTTCACAATATTTATGATCTGATTATTTATTTGTAAAGGAGGATTTTTTATTATTTTTTCTAATTTAAACAGAGTAAAACATTTAGATTAATTGCTCTTTAAAAATAACCTAAAGACACTATTTTTAAAGAGTTCAATTTAAAAAAATCATAAAATTTCATATTTACTGTCCAACATTTCAAGAATATCAAAGGATTTTTTAATTTTATATTTTTCTATTTCCAGTATTTCTTCTACCGGAGTTATTCCTATTAATGAACTTGTTAAAAAGCAACCTTTTGCTTTCTTTAAATCTTCAATAGAAACAGTTCTTTCCACCACCCTTAAACCAACTTCAAGTGCAGTAAGTATTACTTTATTTCTGACTACACCGTTTAATATTCCGCTATCTATTTCAGGTGTCACAATAGTATCATCTTCCTCTATTATAAATAAATTTGAAGTTGTCCCTTCGCATACATGTCCTTTTGTATTCAATAATATTGCTTCGTCACAACTCTTTTCATCAGCTTCTCTTTTTGCAATTATATTTGCCAAATAATTTAATGATTTTATAAAAGTTACTATTGATTGCTGATTTCTTCTTTCATGCAAGCTTATAACAAGCTTATAGGGTCTTTTATTTATAAATGGTGTAAATTTGCAGTGTTGTCCCCAAATAAATACTGAAGGGTTTATAGGTTCAGGATAACTTAATCCTGCATTATGCATTTGTCCTCTTGAAATTATTACTTTGATAAAGCCTTCAGTTATATTATTTAATTCAATCACTTTGTTTATGTTGTCTGATATTTCCTCTTTCGAAAAGTTTACCGGAATTTCAATTCTGTCTATATCATAAAATAATCTTTCAAGATGCTCTTTTATAAATACTGTTTTGTGTTGCTTTACAGCTATTGTTTCATATATTCCGTCGCCAAAATGAAAAGCCCTGTCTAATAATTGATTTTCGGATTTTTCTTTTATATCTGTATAATTATTATTCCAGTAAATATGCATCATAATCTCCCCCATTTTTATAACGATTTTTCTTCAAATCTTTATATACTTCATCCACAAATGGGACAATAATGTCTTCAAAAAATGTATACACTTATTAATATATGTTTAACATTCAAAATATTATCTGTTAAAATAAATTTAATCTGGGGAAAGTGTTTGGAGTCTGGAGTGTTGAAAAAGAAAAAGTTTAATATTTTTAATACCTTTGATATGTACAGTTGTGAGGCTATCAGTATTATTAAAGACAAAATTATTAAATTTGTTCTTATTGAAGCTGATAATTTCTTCATTTCAAAACATCAAAAAGGTACGGATACATTTTATCCTGTCCTTATTCCATCTGATATTACAGACTCCTGTATAAATACAGAAATAACAAATAATGATACAATTTACTTTTCAGTCCTCAACAATAAAAGAATGTACACTCTCCTGAGTAAATCATGGAGAAGATATAAAAGCAGATTAGAAAATGAAAGTATTAAATGCTGAATTTATAACCAGTGCTGATTGCTTGAAAAATTGTCCTGAATTTGATCTTCCTGAAGTAGCAATGATTGGAAGGTCTAATGTAGGCAAGTCTTCATGCATTAATATGCTTACAAGACGAAAAAACCTTGCTAGAACCAGCAATACCCCCGGAAAAACAAGATTGATCAACTTTTATAAAATTAATAATGATCTAATCCTTACAGATTTGCCCGGCTATGGTTATGCAAAATTATCTAAAACAGAACAAAATAAATGGCGCAAAAATCTGGAAGAATACCTTTTAAAAAGAAGTTCTTTAAAAGCTGTCATACATCTAATTGATGCTCGGCATGATGTTCAAAATAACGATATGATGATGAGAAAATGGCTTGATATTAACGGAATTAACGTAATAACAGTTGCAACAAAAGTTGATACTCTGTCAAAAAATGAAGCTTTTAAATCTGTAAAAAATATTGAAAAAGTATTTGCTGCAAGTGTAATTCCTTTTTCAGCCAAAACAGGAACAGGCAAGGATGAACTTTTAAAGATTTTAGATGAAATTATCGAATAGTTTACTCAAATAAAAGTATTTAAAAAATATTTCAGCCTGTCTGAAATATTTTTTATTAGCGAATTTTATCGATTATTTAATTTTTTACTTCAAATGAATGATTTCATTAATTAAAAAAAACAGTATCATTCACTTAAATTAGGGTTAATTTATCGAAAAAATTGGTGGTTGGTTATGCCTCTACAGATTAAGAAAAAAATATTAAAAACACAGGAACACAAAGTCCGTTACATTATTCCAAAAAATAACGGAGAAATTTCGAGTTCTATTACTCAAAACTGGACTGATCAGGCAATAATGTGTTATTCAAGCGGATGTAACTGTACTGAATGTTCAATTACGCAGGGTAATTATTCTTTTGTATGTCAGATGCCTGGTGTAATTAAAGTATTACTTGAACATGTCGGTCCTCCTGATGAAGAAAGACTTCAAAAAATACTTGCATAAAATGAGATTTCTTGTTTCTTTTTATGCGCTGAGAATGACAATTTGTTAAAACTTTTGAATCAAAGTATTAGAAGGTGTCTCAAAATTCCAAATTTGTAATTTTGAGACACCTTCTAATAAAATTTATAAAAAAAGCCGGTTCTTTACCAGCTAAATGTTTATAAGTGAAAGCATAAATCAAATTAATAATTGTATTATACCATAAATTAAAAATAGTCAAATATATTTTCTTAAAAATTAAAACAAATTACTTTTATTAACATGAATTGTTAATAAATTTTTGCATAAAATAGTAAAAAGTATTATGTTAAAATTATTTCAGCCTCTACAGAAATTATCAGATCCTGAACTAAATTAAGGATGACACATGAAATAACTAAGAACGAGTTTGGTTAAAGCCTCCAACGCCTTGCCAAGCAAGCCGTTTCGGCTTTAGCCAGCACTCCCGCTTCGCACGAGCCTTTTACAGTTATAATTGGATTTTACTGCTTATAACCAGACAGGCTCTAAGTAAGATTACATATAAGGAGAAAATTCCATGTATAAAAAAAGTTTTATTCTATTAACATTATTATTTACTCTGCTGCTAATAAACCCGTTAAATATCAAAGCAGAAGAATTAACAAAACCTGACACAAAAGGCGTCATTACAGTAACGGGGATGGCTTCTGAGAATTTTCCACCTGATACTGCCATTATAATTCTGGCAATTGAAACAATAGCAAAAAATGCTCGGGACGCAGCTATTAACAACAGCAGAAAAACAGATAAAGTAATTGGTACAATGAAACAATTAATAAAGCCTGAAATAGGCGATACTATAAAGACTTCATCATTCATACTTCAGCCGGTTTATGAATATGATAATGCAAAAAAAAGAAATATTTTGACAGGCTATTCTTCCTCTAATCAATTGACAATAACTACAAAACAAATAAAGAATGTTGGAATTTTTCTGGATAGTGCAATAGCAAATGGTGCAAATCAAATAAAAAGTTTAAATTTCCAACTTAAAAAAAATGATGAATATTGTAAAAGACTCCTTGCGAAGGCAACTGATAATGCAAAAGAGCAGGCTTCTATTATCGCTCAGACACTTGGAGTTAAAATATCAGGCATTAAACAGGTAAGGGGATCTTGCGGATCGGAGCAGTCTTATCCAAGAATGTATGCAACTAAATCATTATTTACTGAATCTTCAGAGCCATCTACTCCGATTGAATCTGGAGAAATAAAGATTAATGCAACAGTTAATGCAGATTTTTATGTGAATCAACATCAAATATAACTAAAGTCTACAAAAAATTCGGAGAAAATCAGAAGAAGTTAAAGAATTAATTCCTCTATTAAACTTGAATTGAAGATTAATTTTCTTATATATAGTGAACTCCCGCTTCGCATTACTTTTACAAGGTTCGACCGCAAATTTTAACTTTTTAACGAAAATTATAGTTATGCAGCGGTCTCAGTAATATCAAGCGTTTTAATTATCTATCAATTCAAGTTATTAAGTAATCATATTAAATATTTAACTTAATCAAAATTTACCAAAATTTCTGAAAATTTATAATTAAATCCAGGATCACTCTTTGTCATTATTAATTCTCCGATAACCATAGAAGAACCTTCATATAAAGAATTTAATTTACTAAACTTTTTTTGATCTATATTATATTTGTTTTTTATCATGCTTATTTGTTCAGAAATACTTTCTTTTTGATTCATAGGCAGTTTATAAATATTAGGATAATTGTGAACCAGTATTTTTCCGTTCTTGATGGTAACTTTACTGGTGTAGTTTCTTACCAGTACTTCTGTACCATTAGTAACTTTTGAAAAAAGTTCTTCGGCTTCGTTTATTTTCATTCTTATACAGCCGTGAGAGCTGTACCTTCCAATTGAAAATGGCCTATTTGTTCCATGTATACCATATTCACCATTTTCATTCCTGAGGAATCCAATCCATCGAGTTCCAAGCGGATTATTTTTACCTGCTTTAATTTTTGATTCACCGGCCGGTTTGTACGGATTTTCCCATCCGGGATTTTTAATTTTTGAGATAACTTTAAAGTTACCAATAGGTGTTGGAAATTCCGGTTTTCCAACACCTATTGAGTAAACTCTTATTATTTGACCGTTTTGTATTAATTCAAGCGTCCTGGATGGTATATTAATAAGCACTTTAGTATTATCTGCTATAGCAGCGCTATTGCTGGTAGTTAAAATAATTAAAATAAACAGTATTAATCCAATATATTTGTTATGCATTAGTATATCTACTTTCTATCGCGCTTGTTAATAAAATTACTTATCAAAATGACTTGATTAAATCCTGCAACTCCCCCTTTTTAATATTACCAGTAACCCCTCACTCCTGATGGAGTTTTATACCTTGGAGATTCTTTTTCAAGATAACAATAATTTTTACTGTAATTAATAATGTCATTTAATGCAGTAACATCAATACATCTTGATTTGCACATAGTAACAGGGGTCTGATAATTCTCAACAATCATAAGTCCCGGAACTTTCTTTGCTGTTAAAGAATTAATTTCAAACCACATGTTTTTTGCAGTCGGATTTGTTACACACAAATCGATTTTAGCAATTCCGTTTTTTGGAATTTCCTGATCTATGTTAAATGCTGGCATAAAAAATCTTGTAAAATCTGTTCTTGCATTTTTAATGGTTAAATGAACTGTGTCTCCCTGATTAACATGAAGTGTTCTTGGGTAATAATTAATGTTTGGGCTTTGATTAGAAATAACTTCGATTGTTTCATAGAGTTCTGCACCGGCTGAACTATGTACTCCAATGAGAGTGGTATTTGACACAGCTGATAAGGATATACCTGCTGCTACTACTAAAGTTGATATTAACGGTTTTAACACTTTTGCTCCTCCTTCACTTTTTCGGGTATGCAAATTCTTTGTAACAGAAAGATTTTAAATTTGTCTTAAAAATAACAGATTATATTGAGCATTTCATTAGACATTGAAGCTAGATATTTTAACTAATTATGCTCGAATATCAAGTAAATTAAGTTCAATAAATTATCCTAAAAATTAAACAGAGCGGGGGATTTTATATTCCCCGCCCTGTTTTTTTTAATTACAGTGAACTATTCAAGACAACCAAATGCTATTGAAACATTGTCTTTAGGAAGAACTCTTGCAATCTTTTTACCATCAGGACCGACTAAAAATCCGATTTCATCAGTTGTAACATTAAAGAGTCCTGCACCACCACTAAATGCAGTTGTAGCCATGTCTACGGGCATCTTCCCAAGTGCAATAGCTGAATTAATTGTACTTCTTCCTGCAGGTATAAATTGTCCGGTTACAAGTTGACCTAAAGCAACGCCGCCCTGACTAAGGGTTTGTTCAATTCCATTACCTGCAATAACTGTCATTCCACCAAGAGTTCTGCCTGTTATACCAATCATTCTGCTTGGTAATACAATCGGAAACTCTACTATTCTTGAAATAACATTTTTATTTTTGTCTAATTGAATTTGAGCAGTTATTACATCTTTAGGCAGTGCTGATCTTTGGCCATCAGGAGCAGTAATATCTGTAAAAGCTAATTTTAAAGCACCATTTTGATGATTACCTGGTCTTAATACTTCAACAATTTTACCTCTCACAATTGAACCTGTCGGATAACAACAACCATTAATAGTAACTGCTTCCAGTGTATTTGCAGCAAATTTATCACCTACGTGACCCGATCTTGCTGAAACTTCGTGTTTGAATTTTATACTTAAAGTAGGAATGGTTACTGATTGTTGAACTACAGTTGCTGCAGCTCCGGTCGGGCATTGCGCCACCTTTGGTTCAAGTGCAAGTGATATTCTGGTATTTGATAACATAGAAGCAACATCAGCTCTCGATGCATTTGAACATGGATTTATCATATTGGGACGCTGTGAATTTTCAAGTAAGCCTGCTTTTAGGGCTCTGGCAACAGATATTCTTGCCCAGTTTGGAACTTGATTTGAATCACAGTATTGACTTAATAACTGACATGCTTCTTGTTCTGACAATTGAGGTATATTGCACAAAGATTTTGCCAAAGTTGTTAAAGCTTCTGCTCTTGATATTGACATAGAAGGCATAAATGTAGAATTAGGATAACCGGCTATAAGACCTTTGCTATATGCTCTGTCAATAGCACCGGCAGCCCAGTGACTGGATGGAACATCTCTAAATATTTGTCTGTTTTGAATAGAAGTAGTCTGGAGGTTTAATCCTGATACGAGCATACTGGCAAATTCTGCTCTTGAAACTGAAAAATTAGGTTTGAATGTTCTGTCAGGATAACCTGAAATTATGCCTGCTGAAGCAAGTTTGTTTATATCTTTACTTGCCCAGAAATCAGACGGTACATCTGAGAATTGACTAATAATTGGAGCTGCTGCACCTGATATTTGAGTTCCAGGGACAAGAGCATATCGTTGTAATTTCATACCGGATTGCGATTGTATTGAAATAGGAGTATTAAGAGACATTTTATCTATTCTTGAGATTGTAGCCCCAGGAGATAATGTAATAGGTGTTGCACAACCACTAATGGATGATGCGACAGGAGCTGCTGCACCACAAGTGCTACCATTAAAAGAAAATACTGGAGCTCCGGAACTTAGATTATTACCTATTGGAGCTGCACCACCAAGAAAATAACTCTGATTATATCCAATAATATTATTGTTATAGCTTAACGGAGCTGCTGCACCTAACATGTAGCTCTGGTTGTATCCTGGAATATTTCCACCATAAGCTATACCAGAAGCAGTTATAGGATTATTTGCAACTACTCCCCCTCCACCATAAGCAATTTGATTCGGTGCTGTATTAACAGCTACATTAGTTGCTCCTGTCATAGCAGGATATGTATATGCCTGTCTTTCTATATATTGCACATTTTCACTTGTCTTTGTCAAATTTGCGTTTGCCTGGCAAGGTAAGCTAGCTGCGCCGCCAGTAATTTGCCATGGCTGGGTTGGAATAGCAAATCTTGGTTGAACAATTAATGCACCGGATGTAGAAAGTGGGTTTGGACAAATTGTCGGACAAGGTGCAGCCAAACCTGTTGGGCATGGTTGAAATTGCGGTTGAATTGTAGGGCATACTTCCTGGCATTGAGGTTGGACTACAGGGGTAGCATAGCCAGTAGGACATGCTGCTTCACTTAAGAGTGGATTAATAGAAAGTTCTTCAGTAGCAGGACACTGAATTACCTGAGGACATGGATTTACCGGCTGGCATGGAATACATCCTGCTCCACCTGTTGGCTGCTGTATATTTTTTCTAAATTGCCACCAATGATTTTTAGTATAAACAGGAGCAGCTGCACCCGTTATATATTCCTGTTTTGCAGAAGCTATTGAGCCCGGATTTGCAGGTTGTGCAAATCCGCTTGGTGCATTTGTATTCGCTTGACATTGTTTAGCACATGGGTCAACAGGTTTTGGGCATGGAACACATGCTGAAGCAGCACACGCAGGTGCAGCGATAGCAACTGGAATTTTTGTTGGTACTTCAACGCATTTCATTCCCTGTTGTTCAGCTGCCGCCGCACCGCCTGTAAATTTTGATACGGTTGGTGTAGCAACCGAGGCAGTAGAATTAGGTGTAGTAAGCTGTTTTTGAATTGTTACTGTTGAAGTACCTAATGGATACAATGCTGCTGCTCCACCTGTAGTAGCTGTTTGCGAACTCGAAATACAGCTTCCATATACGCCATTTGCTGCCATTGAAGCTGCTGCTCCTGTTGGCTGATTTACTGGAGACTTAAAGCTGCTTATTTCAGTAACTCCTGCCGTATTACCTCCCCATGGATCTGTTGTTCCGTATGCTTTAAACGTTCCTGCTGCACCTGCGCCATAGCTACTCGGACCACATGGTACACATGGTTTGCATATAGGTGTAGCTGTTCGTAAAGGTTTACAAATTGGATCAGCTTTAGGGATTGGACACGTTTGTGCCATGCTTGCAGAAATACCAGTTGTTAGCAATCCTATTGATATTGCTGCTGCGAGTGATAATTTCTTTATGCTCATTTTATCTCCCTCCATACATTTGGACGTTATCAATCCGATAACATCCCAAAATTATTAAATGAACGTAATGCTATATTGGAATACCAAAGTCTTTTCTTTAAACATATTTTTTTCAGATTATTTATTACTTCTGACAAATCCTTATTTCTGCTCCCAGATGCCTTTGTACCTATATTATTAGTCATTCTATAACCTCTCATCTCATAATCAAAAATTGTTTTACCAGTAAAATTTTGAGTTTTCCAAAATATAAAACGCTGAATGACTAAGTTGTTTATAAAAAAATTTGACTTAATAATGAATGAATTATGAAACCATCAAGCAGGGTTCAGCATTACCTCGATTACTGATCCATCCGGGTAATTTATGG
>JAQVCB010000024.1:21639-31446 GCA_028689995.1 Candidatus Gastranaerophilales bacterium | reverse complement strand
CGATTTACCTTCTATAGACTGAGCCAATTCAATAAAATTTTGACTAATATTACAATTTGAATCTACCTTATAAATAGGTAATCCCCTGTTTATAGCTGACATAACAGCAAAATAATTATTTGGTATTTTCCAGTAAACGGGATGACCTAGTGCTTCTTCAATATCTTCTACTGAAATTTCATCGGATTGCAAATAACGGTTAATTATAAGCATAACCTTGTCAGAATTATAATCAAGCCGTGTAAACAAATCCAGGCATCTCTGTGTGTTTCTGATTGATGGCAGGTTTATCATTGATACAAGCAGAATATTATCTGATATATCAAGGCAGCTTATGGTTTTACTGTCAAAATTACTGCTTGTATCAATGATAATATAAGAAAATACAGATTTTAAAATATTTAAAACAGAGCTTATCTGTTCGGCAGTTATTTCTTCGGCCTGTTCCAGAAAAGGCGGATCGGCAAGAATATATAAATTATTATCTTTATATTTATCCAAAGTACTTAAAAGAAAGGATTCATCAATCCTGTTTATATTATTTGCAACATAGGAAATGTCAAAAGAAGGATGTACATCAAGAAAAGTAGTTATATCACCTAATTGCAGATTTAAATCAACAAGAGCAACTTTCTGTCCTGTAACCTTAGCTAAACTAACTGCAAGATTTGTTGCTATTGTTGTTTTTCCAATGCCGCCTTTATTACTAAAAACAGTAAATATTTTGCTTGTAATGTCACCCTTCTTTTCACTGTTAAGCAGCATTTTGGATTTTTGAAGAGCAATATCAAGATCCTGAGGTTGAATGGGTTTAGTCAGGAATTCTCGTGCGCCGGCTCTCATTGATTTAATTACAAGATCGGTATTGCTTTCAAATGAGGCGACAAATATTATGCATGATCTGTGATGAACAGATATTTTCTCAATTATATCCAGTGAATTATCTATATCTTCAGACATATCAACAAATACAATGTCTGGACTAAGATCTATAACAGCATTATAACCAGCCACTAAATTATTAAAGTCGTTTATTACTTTACAACCAGATCTCTCAAAAATTTTTTTGAGAGTATTCCTTGAACTATCATCCTTATCAATAATAATTACTGTGACAGGATCCATACTAAACTCCATCAACTTTATTTTCAGGTTGTATTATTCTCGGGGTAACAAAAATTAATAATTCAGTTTCTCCTTTTCTGTATTCATCACTTCTAAATAATTGACCTAAAATGGGAATATTTCCAATTATAGGTATCTGATTTTTTACAGAATTATCGGTTCTTTGAAGTAAACCTGCCATAATTAATGTCTGTCCATCATTTAATTCAACGGTAGTGTCTGCTTTTCTGGTCTTAATACCATATACTACAACATTATTATCAATCGTTATAGCAGTAGATGAATCTATTTCACTAACTTCCGGTGAAATATTCAATGAAATTCTTCCTGATTTTTCCATTATTGTAGGGGTGAATGAAACATTAACTCCTACTTTCTTGAATTCATAAGCAACATTTCCGTTTCTATCAACTGAAGAAGGGAAAGGAATCTCCTGACCCGCATTAAAACTCGCTTTACTACCGTTTGTAGCCATTAATTTGGGTTCTGCAAGAATTTTTGCTAATCCTTTCTGTTCAGCAACCGCAAGCATGGAAGAAAGCTCATGTTTATGAACAAGTAGTCTTAGTCCGCTTGCAGTACCTTTAAAATCAGCTGCATTTGTGTTTACATTATCAAGAGCAGTAATACTATAGCCTTTAATAAAACTATCTGCCAGTTTACCAAGCCCAAAATTTGACTTTAATGAGTTGGTAAGAGATCTACTTGCTTCTACAACTCTAACTTCAATCATAACTTGTGGAACAGGACTTTCTGCCATGTCTACAATTTTTAATCCGTATGCCTGAGCCAGATTTTTAACCTGATCCTTTACAAGGGTAGACGAAACTTTGCCTGAAAGAACAACATTTGAATCATTGGTAAATTTAAAATCCAGATATTCATTTGGTAGGGTTGCTTTTACAGCATTTAAAAACTGACTTGAATCATTTTTTACATACAAATTAAAAAATGCCGGATCTCCTTTTTCTCCCCATATAATTAAGCTTGTAAGTCCTCCGGATTTACCGTTTAAAAGCATTTCTCTGGGAGAAATAAGTACAAGATCAGCAAGTGCAGGATTTGTCAAAGATATTCTCTTAACAGGTTCATCAAATCTAATTAATTGAGATTTTCCGACAATAGCTGTCAATTCTGAAACATTACCTTTTAAAGCAGGCTTTTTTTTCAGATTAAGTTGGGTATTACTCGGTTGTTTGTTTGTATCAACATTATCTTCCAATGAATTCAATTCTTTTGCAGAATCAAATTTATTCTGAATTGAAATAGGATCATTATTTAAGCCTCTAATATTTGGTAAATTAGCTGCTAAAACTGGATTTGCCATCCAACAAGATACCAGTGCCATTAATATAAATATTTTTATCTTTGTTATCAAATTACTGATTATCCTTATAGTTCATTATTGAAACTGACTTCTGATTTGACATTGGCCTGAATAACTTCGACCTTTTGGTAAATAGGCATCATTGATCCTGAATTTTGTCTAATATCGTTTATTCCGGTTAATTTTATTGAATTTGGCGGTGGTGGCAGGGTAAATTTGTGTGAAGAAGAATTATTTCCAGAATAATTGATACGACTGTAATTTTTAATAATATGATTATCGCTGAAACCTCTTGCAACAAACTGTAATTTCCCGCTGTTCATTGTATCTACAAGTCTTGGAACCGAACTTGCAGGTACTAATAAAGTAATTGCATCAGCTTTTGATGATGGAGCCTCATTGCCGGTTACATTTGGACCTTCAAGAGAAATAATCTTTACTCCCTGAAGTAGAAATTCAGGAGTGTCATTTTTTTTAACTGAAATAACATCGATTTTTGAACCTACGGTAATATTCGATGCAAGACCCTGAATATAGCCAACAGGAATAGTTATTGCTCTCATTCCTGGAGGAATATCAAGATTAATATATCTTAACCCCAGCGTTTTCGATTTTGTTACAGGAATTCCCGTATTTATATCTTCTGATACAACCTGACCTATCAATAATGATAAATCCTTAATATTGTCATCAGTTATTTTGTCGGAAGGATGTTCCTTTAATTCCAGCATATCAGCAGTTAATTTCGTGCCAGCTTTTATATCTATCTTGGCAACAGTAACTTTTAGACCTAAAATACTTTTACCAATATCTGTTGATGTATCTTTTAATTGTTTAATTGTTTTTTGTTGCTCTTGCAGTTGTTGACTAAGCGTATTAATTGTTAATTTTTGATTGTTCATTGAGCTAAATACGGTAAGACCAGCTGCTATTGCTAAAATAACAGCTATAAATAGCTTTTTCTTATTCTGTTTATGGCGCATTTATCTCTTACCTTCTCAAAACAACAGTTATCCAATTTATTAGTTTAAAAAGTAGTTTCTTTAGTCTATATTAAAGCATTTTTGACTTGTAAGCTATTATTTTGAATTTTGATTTTTTTCATTTAACATCTAAATTATATTCTTTTATAGATAGATTACCAATAATAGAGCTTTTTATTATCCTTCAAACAAATTAATTTCAATAAAAAGCCTGTCAATGCGGAATTTTAACATTTATTAATACTTTAAAATAGTTTAAATATAGCTTACAAAACACATTAAACAAATCCATATATAGGTTAATTAAAGCAAATCTATATATGGATATGTTTCTATTTTGTTAAATTTTGTAAATTTATAAGATAATAAAAATTGTTAAACCAACTATTTAGGTCATAAATTTTTGATATTTTTCAAAAATATCTTTGTTTAAATTAGCTAACTTACTTGTACAGCCTTTTATTTCAGTTATATCTGACTTGATTTTATTATCATTATAAATGGCAGGTATTTCCTTATAATTATTTTTAGAAGGATTTTTCGGATCTATTATAAAATTCATAAATTGAGGACTAAACATTTTTTCTCCTCCTGTAAAAATTCCCCGATGATTATACCCATATATATATAAAAACAAATAGACTCTACAAATTGCCATGAAGTTTTATTAAGTGAAAGTGAAAAGATTATTAATTATCATGTAAAAACATTTATCGTCTAAAATTCGCAAAATTTGTTACACTGTACTTGAAAGATTTTTTCAAAATACCAAAAAATCCTACATAATATTTTTTATATTTATTTTAAGGGTGGTCTTTATGGAAAAAATTGATGGAATAAATAGTCAAAATTCAAGACAACAGACATTTTCAAATTTTAAAAACAAACAAAATTCTAAAGATATATACCATGATGATAATTCTCCGGCCGGAGAAAATTTAATTTCATCCAGTGTCAAACATTTAAATGAATACTATTTCAATTTTAAGACCGGAGGCAACAATTTAGCTTTGCTAGGTGTTGATTTAATAACCAGTACATTTGCAGATGATCCTGATGCATTGACAAGTTTTATTCTGGCTTCGGAAGAACTTAAAACGATTGATAAGGATTCCTTTAATAATTTATTTGAGCTTATCGGAAAATTGAAAGAAAAAGGGCTTAATGCTCAAAAGTTTTTAAAAATATTTAATTCTCTTGATAGTCTTGAGTTCAAAAGAAAATTTATCAGTAGTGCAAGCAGACTCATAAGTGAAGATACTGATTCTGAGGAGCTTGAAAAGTTATACAATAATTTTATTATTAAGATAAATTTTGTACGGTTTGATAAAAATTTGTCAAAAGCTCAAAAAAATATCTATCTTGAATCTTATTTTGTTTCAATAAATACAGCTAAAAGACTTCTGGATGAAAAGGAATTTTTTTCGCTATCTTAAATAAAACAAACCTCTGATAAGACTGATGCATAACTATCAAAATATTGTTTTTTATATCCAGCCTACAGCCGCTACGATCGGGCAAAGCCCGCTCTGCACGGCTTTCGCTTTTACAAAGGTCGACCGCAATTTTTAACTTTTTAACAAAAATTATAGTTATGCAGCGGTCTCCTGATTAAATAGCGGAGGTTTGTTTTATTTAGAGCCTGTCTTGTTAAAAACTGTAAAATCAAATTATAACTGTAAAAGGCTCGTGCGAAGCGGGAGTACTGGCTAAAGCCGAAACGGCTTGTTTGGCAAGGCGTTGGAGGCTTTAACCAAACTCGTTCTAATTTTCCATTATCTCTTTCTATAAGTTTTTTGTTCTTTTTTCTTTTTCTGAAAGAATGAAAAGACTTATAAGATCTTCAAGTTCTTCTGCTTTTCTTCTGTATTTTTGAACATCTTTTTCAAGATTTTTAATATTATTTCTATACTCTTCAATGGTATTAATGTTATCTCTTATTGCCTGTGCAAGTTCATCCTGTGCAAACTGAGCTTCTTTTAATACTTTATTCATTGAAAAACCGATTGCTTCCATAGTTTGTCTAATGATTTGAGCACCGGTTTGTCTTGTTACACCCGATGGAAGCTGAGAAACAAGACCCATAAGAACTTCAATATTTGAAGATGTATCTACATACAAACCTTCTGTTCTTGATGAAACAGGTTTTTCTTTGTTATATCTTTTATTTTCCTGCGGAAAAGAAGGTTTTTGCTGAACCTTATTTTGTCTTTCCGGTACATAAATTTCGGGTTCTGAGTTTTCTTCTTCAAAATTTTGTCTTGAATAAACTCTTTCTTCAGCTTTTTCTTCTATAATATTTTCGTCTGAATCATTTAAATCATTATTTTTATAATAGTCATAAGAGTCAAGATCATCTTCATCCATTACTTCATGATATTTAAATTCTTCAACAGGAGACTCTTCATCATTTTCATAATCGGTATTAAATGTTTCATCTTCATATTCATTATTAATATTAACAGTAACGGTTGATTCCTTGTAATCATCAACCCAGTCAGAATCATTTTCTTTATAAGAGGTTATTTCCGCCTCATTTTCAGATATATGAGAATTGATTAAATCATCAAAAGAAGAGCCACGTTCCTCAGTCTGTATTTTATTTACAGATCCTGATTGCCTTTTTAATGCTTCTACGATTTTCTTGCCCACTCCTTCAGGTAATTTATTTGATCTTCTTTCGTCCACACTATATCTCCTTAAGTTTTATATTAATTCTATCGATATATGACTTTAGCATAATTATAAATCAAATGTATTTCAAATTTCAAAAAAACCTGTATTTTTTATAATATAAGTAAACATAAAGTTAGAATAAATTTATAAAATCTTTTTTAATTTTTACTTTACTCTCATTTGGCTCTTAAATCCGAAGATAATTTATGAGCGTATAAACCTTCAATTTGAGCAATTTTTGAAGCAACAGGGCATAATCTATTTTGAGCAGCCTCTTTTGATATTTGCTGCCATGTCTGAATCTTTATAAAATCAAATACACTTAATCCACCGGTATATCTGGCTATTCCGTTAGTCGGCAGAACATGATTTGTTCCGCTGCAATAATCACCAAAAACTTCAGCGGAATAATTGCCAATAAACAAAGATCCGTAATTAACAAATTTATCTATGATTTTGTCCGCATCTTTAATGCAAATTTCCAGATGCTCGGGTGCAGCATTGTTTGCAATATTAATTGCCTCATCAATATTTTCTGCCAGAATAATAAAGCTGTTATTGTTAATGGACTTTGATGCTATTTCAGTTGTTTCAAGAGTTTTTAAAAATTCATTCACTTTATTTACAGTTTTCTTGGCAATTTCTTTGGATGTTGTAACTAAAAAAGCTTTAGCATCAAGGTCATGTTCTGCCTGAGCAAGCAGATCTGCTGCAAGAAAATCAGGATTGGCTGTTTCATCAGCAATAATCATAACTTCACTGGGTCCTGCGAGAAAATCTATTCCGCATGTACCATAAACCTCTTTTTTTGCAGCCGTTACGTATTTGTTGCCTGGACCGGTAATTTTATCTACTTTAGGAACGGATTCAGTACCGTAAGCCATAGCAGCTATTGCCTGAACGCCGCCTATTCTGAATATTTTATCAGCTCCTGCAAGTTTGCATGCAGCAATAGTAACAGGTTGTATTTTTGGGCTGCAAACGATAACTTCCTTAACTCCGGCAACTTTTGCAGGAACAACAGACATAATAGCTGATGAAGGCAGAGGATAATTTCCACCCGGAACGTATGCCCCGATAATATTAAGTGGTATTACTTTATGACCTAGCTTTATACCATCAATATCTGTCTCAATGTCCCTTAGAATAATAAATTGTGCTTCTGCAAATCTTTTTACATTTGCTATTGAAGCTTTTATACAATCAATAATATCCTGTGGCACTTCTTTTATTGCCTTATCAATTTCTTCTTCAGTCAGATAAAGCATGTCAAGTTCACCGTCACCAAATTTTCTGCTGTATTCCTTTACTGTCTTATCACCTCCGATTTTAACGGTGTTGACAATTTCTGATACAGATACAGAAAATTCTTTGTATGCAAAGAAATCCGGTTTTAATTCAGTTGAGTTAATTATTTTCATAGTATTTGCCTTTGTTACTAACAAGGGGTTGCAACCCCTTGTTGACAGTAGGATGGGCATACTTGCCCATCAGTGATGAGCTATTTTGTTCTTGAAGCCAGATGATTCAACACATCGTCAATTGTAACTCCATGCTTTACCATAAGGGTTAAAACAAAATAGGTTAAATCCGCAGCTTCCCATGCCAGCTCATCTTTTGAGTTTGCATGAATAACTTCAAAAGCTTCTTCATTAATTTTACGCTTTAAGAAAAGCTCATCTTTAAACAATTTTGTAGTAAATGATTCTTCAGGCATCTTTTCAAGTCTGTCCTGCAACAATTGATAAAGATTTTCAAGTTTAAATCCTTTGTCCTCAAAACATGAATATCTTCCTGTATGGCATGCCACTCCTGTTTGATCGACTTTATAAAGAAGAGCGTCTTTATCGCAGTCATATTTTGCTGAAATCAATTTTTGAATATTGCCGGAAGTTTCTCCTTTAATCCATTCTGATTTTCTCGACCGTGAATAATAAGTAGCCTTACCTGTTTTAAGAGACTTTTTAACGGAATCTTTATTACTGTAAGCCAGCATAAGTACCTGATCTGTATTTATGTCCTGAACAATTGTTGGTATTAACCCCTTGCCTTTTTCAAAATCAAGCAGGGAAATATAGGCTTTTTCAAGGTCAATTTTACCTGTATAAATTCCCATGCCAAGCTGACAACTTGCATTAAGCTTATCAAGTTCTATAATTTCATCAATTGAACTGATACCACCTGCTGCAACAAGCTCCTTGTTTGTAATTTCTCTTATACTTTTAATTGCGTCAAGGTCTGTTCCACCCATCATGCCTTCTTTTTCAACTATCGTATAGAGATAGCCAGAACATAAATTATCAAATCTTCTTACATACTCGGCTGGAGTTGAGTTTGTTTCAACCTGCCATCCGTTTGTAACTACCTTGCCTTTATTTGAGTCAATTGCAACAAGAATTCTGTCTTTTGGAAGCTGTGTTAAAAGCATCTCTGAAGCGCAAGTTCCTATTATAATTTTTTTAGCACCGTAAGCAATAATTTCTCTGGCTTTTTCAACTGTTCTTATTCCGCCGCCGACTCTGCATTCAGCTATTTTACACAGTTTTTTAATTACTTCAAGATTATTTCCTTTTCCCATAGCTGCATCAAGGTCAATAACCGCAATTTCACCGAATCTTCCAAAATACTCAGCTAGCTCAAAAATATCTTCTCTCTCAAGGACTTTTTTCTTGCCCTGCTTTAGCTGTACCGCTTTTCCGTCCATTATATCTATACTTGGTATAATCATAATACTTTCCTACTTTAAACAATCCAAAAACAAATTTAATTATAATCTAACAGGAATTCTTTTTACATCAAGATAATTTTTAAGATCTTTTATCTCAAGAGTTCTGTAGTGAAAAATTGATGCTGCAAGAGCTGCATCTGCTGCTCCTTTTTCAAAAACTTCCGAGAAATGTTCGAGAACAGGCCCTGCTCCACCTGATGCTATAACAGGAAGGTTTGAATTTGTTGACACCATTTTTGTAAGTTCTATGTCAAAACCTTTTTGAGTTCCGTCTGCATCCATAGAAGTCAGAAGAATTTCCCCTGCTCCCAGTTTTTCTATTGCTTTAACCCATTCTCTGACCAGTATATCTGTTTTTTTTTGGCCTGCATTGATATAGACATACCAGTCATCATCTTCTCTTTTAGCGTCAATTGCAACTACAACGCATTGAGACCCAAATGATGCCGCTGCCTGGGTGATTAAAAAAGGATTATTTACTGCTGCTGTATTCAATGAAATTTTATCAGCACCGGCAAGAAGGATATTTCTTATATCTACAATGTTTTTTATGCCGCCTCCGACAGTAAACGGAATAAATATTTGTTTTGCAACCGCTTCAACCACATGAAGCATGGTTTCTCTGCCTTCATTCGTAGCTGTAATATCAAGGAAAACAAGCTCGTCAGCGCCTTCGTCAGAATATCTTTTTGCAAGTGACACAGGGTCTCCTGCATACTGAAGATTCTGAAAATTAATGCCTTTTACGGTCTGCCCGTCTTTTACATCCAAACATGGAATTATTCTTTTTGCTAACATGGTTTCTGCCTTTTAATTATAGAGTTCAAGCCATTTTTTAATGATATTTTTACCTACTTCACCGCTTCTTTCAGGGTGAAATTGAACTCCGATAACACTCTTAGTTTCAATAGAAGCAGTATATTTAATGTGATAATCACTATAAGCTGATACTATAGCCAGATCATCAG
>JAQVCB010000024.1:0-21539 GCA_028689995.1 Candidatus Gastranaerophilales bacterium | reverse complement strand
ATATTTTTACCTACTTCACCGCTTCTTTCAGGGTGAAATTGAACTCCGATAACACTCTTAGTTTCAATAGAAGCAGTATATTTAATGTGATAATCACTATAAGCTGATACTATAGCCAGATCATCAGGAACAACGTAGTATGAATTTACAAAATAAACATAATCATCAGTTAAAATACTGTTATTTTGGGTTGTTTCAAGTCTGTTCCATCCGATTTGAGGGACTTTGCCTTCTGTAAATCTGATAACTTTGCCCGGAAAAATTCCTAGTCCCTTTATGCCAGGAGCTTCTTCGCTTTCTTCAAATAGCACCTGAAATCCAAGACATATTCCCAAAAAAGGGATTCCTGATTTTATAACTTCTACGACGGTTTCAGTTAAATCTTTTATATTAAGAGCTTCCATTACTTGGTCAAAGTTTCCGACTCCGGGGAAAATTAGCTTTTTTGCAGCTTTAATATCTTCTTTTTTATCAGACACAAGATATGAGCAGCCTAAAGAATCAAGCATATTTGTTATGCTCTTGAGATTTCCGGCTCCATAATCAAGTATTGTAACGGTCACTTAAATCACACCTTTTGTTGACGGTATAGTCTGAGAATGATCTTTGTCAATGCTGCATGCAATTCTCAAAGCCCTTGCAAATGATTTAAACATTGATTCTATTATATGATGAGTATCTTCGCCATGTAAAAGTTTCACATGTACAGTTGCTGCGCCTGCAACAGAAAAACTTGTAAAGAAATGCTTTACGAGAACTGTTTCAAGATCTCTAACTTGTTCATCAGCAATTTCGGCTTTGTAAACACAGTAAGGTCTTCCGCTAAAATCTAGTGAACAAAGAGCTAAAGCTTCATCCATAGGAACAATGGCCCATCCATAGCGGTTAATTCCTTTTTTATCCCCGAGAGCTTTTCTGAAAGCCTCTCCAAGAACAAGAGCGGTATCTTCAAGTATATGATGGGGATCACTATCATGGGATTTAACTTCAATTTCAAGGTCAAAATAACCGTGAGCTGCAATTTGCT
This sequence comes from Candidatus Gastranaerophilales bacterium, assembly GCA_028689995.1. Lineage (GTDB taxonomy): Bacteria > Cyanobacteriota > Vampirovibrionia > Gastranaerophilales > UBA9579 > JAQVCB01. Next base: position 20,512 of record JAQVCB010000024.1, on the reverse strand, counting down.
CAAGCATATGATCAAAAAATTTAATGCCGGTATTAACTTTTTTCTTTCCAGATCCGTCAAGATTAAGACATACAGATACTTCTGTTTCTAGTGTCTTTCTTTCAACTCTGCTTTCCCGCATATTCCTATACTCCTTTATTTTGTTCTAAACCCTATTTCGGAAGGTTTAGTTATATCTTTTAAATAATCAAGCTGTGTGAAAATTTCTTCTATTTCAAGGTTTGTATCGCGTGAATATTGAATAAATCTTTGTTCAATTTCGTTTAACTGTTTTGCAAGATCATTATTAGCAAGAGCCATTTCCCGAAGTTTTATAAAAGCATTAACTATTTGTATACTAACGGCAACTGCTTTTTTACTATTTAATATATTTGAAAGCATTAATACACCATATTCTGTAAAAACATAAGGATTATAACGTCTACCACCTTTAGATTCTGTTGAGGTCACAATTTGTGACCTCAACAGAATCCATTCAGCATCTGTAAGCTGGAACATGAAATTCTCTGGAAACCTATCCTTATTTCTGCTTACAGCTTGATTAAGTACTTTTGTTTGGACTCCATATAACTCTGCCAGATCCCTGTCAATCATAACCTTGTGATCACGAATAACAAAAATCTTATTTTCTATTATTTCAACTGATATAACTGTATTTTTCATATATTTATTCCGGTAAATTCCTGTATATTATTCAATACTATCACAGCTCCTTCAGATAATAACCTGTTTTTTAAATCTTCGCTTTTGTCCTGCGGAGGAAGAATTCCAACGCCTTTAACATTTGCCTTTGCGGCAGAAGTCATATCATCAGGAGTATCTCCAAGATAATAGACGTTCAAAGAAGATATTATATTCTGAATTTGCTTAATGCCGTATGGTTCTGGCTTATGAAAACCATCAGGAACATCTTCCATTGCAACAAGCATGGAAAATAAATCTTCAAGGTTCCATCTTTTGAGTACAAATTCAGCTTCTGCTCTCGGTCTTCCCGTAAATATTGCAAGATCGTTATTTTTAGCAAGACTCTTTAAAAACAGGGGATCAACAAGGAGACTTTCGTTTAAAATATATCCTGTGCCATTATCTGCAAAATACAATTCCTGAAATTTGTTTACAACCTCATTTTTAGGAATATTAATTCCTGAATTTATGAGCAAATACTCTGTACATTCCCAGTCGTTATTCAATCCGCCATTATTTTTTGCTTTCTGGATTTCATCAAAAGAAATATCTTTTCCCGCAAAATGTCTGTAAGTTTCTTTTATAGCCATTCTGTAGGAATTTGAAGTATCTACAAGGACACCGTCCATATCAAAGATAATCAGATCTCTTTTTTTTAAAGTATCAAGAAATATTTTTGACTGCTCAGGCGCAGGAACTGTTATCCTGAAACAATTTTTCAGGTCAGGATCATTTGAAAAATATTTAACCTTAATGCCTGAATTTAAAAGTCTTTTATAAATAAATTCAGCTTTATCTCCAAAATCAACACATAAAAAGTTTGTCTCACTTGGATAAACTGTTGCTCCTTGAGCTTTTAATCCATCTGACAATATTTTTTTAGATTGATTTATTTGTTCTTTCATCCAGTTAAAATAGTCCTTATCATTTAATGCTGCAATAGCCGCTTTTGCAGCAAGAGCATTTACGCTGTAAGGACTTATTATTCGTCTTATATATTCAATATTTTCAGGTGCAGAAATAATATATCCGATTCTAAGTCCCGCAAGAGCGTAGTCTTTTGACATAGATCTTGTAATTATTACATTTTTATACTCAAAAGTCAGATCATGGAACTGTTCTTTTGCAAAGCTTGAATAGGTTTCATCTATCATTACAATGCTGTTTTCTGCTTTTTTAATAATTTTAATCAGATTTTCTCTCGATATTACTTCTCCAGTCGGACTGTTTGGAGTTGTAACAATTACTAATCTGGTTTTTTCATCAATATTACTTAAAAATTCTTCAACAGGAAAAACCCATTTTTCTGTGTATTTAATTTCCTTATAATTGCATCCTGTAGATTTTGCGTATACTTTTGGCATTGTGAAGGTTGGAGTTAGAGTAACTACATCATCATTTTGTTCAATAAATGTATCAAAGATATAATTAATGGCTTCATCTGCCCCATTTGTAGCCATTACCATTGAGTTTTCAACATTATTTAAATTGGCAATCAAAGAAAGTAATTCTCCAATAGCCGGATAGAATTTGATCTCTTCTTTTGAAATATTTTTTAAAGCCTCAATTACCTTTGGAGATGGTCCAAGAAGATTTTCGTTGAAATCGAGCTTCATTAAACAATCATCAAGGAAAAGAGGTACATCATATCCCTGCGTATTAATTATTGTTTTCTTTGGTAAAATCATGTTTATTTCCTGTCCTAAATTTAGTTTATTTAAGTTATTTATCTAGAGTATACCTCAAATTTCAGAACCTGTCCGACAAAATTTTTTACAGTTTTGCATAGGCCTTAAAAAGAAGTAAAATATCATTTATGTAATAAAGGATATTTATAAAGGTTAATTAATGCTTAATTTCATTATGTTTATAATATCATTCTTTGGGGTTATTACCTCCTCATATTTTATTTGTAGTTTAGTTAAATCTAAAAAACCTGCAAATACACTGATATTTTATATATTAATACTGATTTCCCAGATTATAATAACTTTTGAGATATTATCCATCCTAAAACAAGTAAATTCTACAGGTGTTTTGTTTCTTAATTTTGTTGTATTTCTTGTTTCTTTCATATTTTGGAATTATTTTAAAAGACCTTTTATTGATATTTCTGAATTCAAATACTTAAAAATTAAAATTGAACGTGCGTTAAAAAAAGACAAAATCCTTCGAATACTTTTTATTTTCTTCATATTTTCCAGTTTAATCACTTTATTTCTCGCCCTGATATCTCCGACGAATTCGGCAGACAGTTTGTCGTATCACCTTGCAAGAATTGGATTCTGGATACAGAATGGGACTATGTCTCATTATGAAACCAGCTTAATAAGGCAATTAATATTTCCTATTAACTCAGAAATACTAATTTTATGGTCAATGGTATTTTTAAAAAGTGATTATCTTGCACAGATACCGGAATATTTATCATATATAGGCTGTTTATTTATTCTTTTCAGTTTTTTATCTTATTTAAAAATCTCAACCCGAAGAATTTTATGGACAATATTTATACTTGCATCATTTCCTGCTGTTATTCTTGAATCTATGTCATGTCAGACAAATCTGATTATTGCTTTTCTTTTGATGTCTTCGCTTTATCTTTTTATTTTTGGAGTAAAAGAAAACGATAAAAAATCTTTAATTTTCTCAGCTGTTTCCTATAGTATTGCTCTTGGAACAAAAAATACCGCCTTTCTTTTTCTGCCTGCTTTCGGAATTGTTTACTGTTTAATATCTTTTAATGCGCTAAAACATAATTTTTATAAGCCTCTGTTAATATTTTTCATTTCGGTTATCCCTGCTTTTATATTGCTTGGTTCATATAATTTCTTTCTTAACTACATTGATTTTGGCAGTCCATTTAGCCCCCCTTCATTTATGCATTTACATAACCCGGAGATCAGCCTTAAAGGATTTATAACAAATATAATTAAATATTTGATTATATTTTTAGATTTTTCAGGAATTAAATCAGCTCAAATATTAAATCCTCTTATTATGGGATTTAAGGATAATCTGTTTTACATTCTGGGTTTAAAAACTTCTGACGGATTAGCATTTTATGATTTATCCCAAATTAATACATTTATACACGAAAATTACTCAATGTACGGTATATTGGGTTTTATTCTGTTTCTCCCTCTGGTAATTAAAACAGGTATTATAAAAAGGTTTTCTAAAAACAGAAGCTTCATTGTGGGTTTAACAGGATTTATTTTTATAGGCTTTCTACTTACTATTTCCGCTGCTATGGGATTCTGTTTCTGGTTTAACAGATTTTTTCTGACTGCAGTAATATTAAGCTCTCCCGTTCTTATATTCAGTTACAGCAGAAAAAATCAAATTCGAAAAATATTTATAGCCTTAATTGCAGTTTCTAACTTTATGGTGATTTCAACATGTAATGCATCAAAACCTTTTCTTCCAATCCTTATGACTCTACCAAACAACAATATAACTGAATTAAGAAATGAAATAAGATTAAGGGACGAGTTTAACATTCAACAAAAAACATATATCTATAATTTAGTAAAATATTTTGGTAAATTTGTCCCTGATCATTCAAAAATAGCTTTTATATCCTCAACTGAAGAATATTTTTATCCATTATTTGAAGAAAATCACACATGGAAAATATATCCTTTAAGATATGATTTGTTGTTTAAGCGAAAAAATTATAATGATTATGATTTTATTATTTTGCCGAATATAGAACAGAACATTGTAGTACCTTATAAGGGAAAAATCAAATATAACTATAGTATGGTAGGTAATAAGATAATATTTGACAAAAATAATGATAATGATTTAATCACAATATATCGAAATACGACTGAAAAGCCAACAAATTCAGGTATCCCGACCACAATGTTATTTTTAATTGATTTATCTGATGTTCCATCTAATTTTAAACTGGTCAAAACGTATAATATATTTATAAAAACTTCTAAATTAAATACGAAGTATACTTATTATGTGTATAAAAAAATCAATTAAATTAGTTAAAATAATTCATTAGGGTTTGTTTCATGAAGTTTTTTGGATGTAATTCCAGCTTCAGCTAAAAATTCTCCGCCATGAAATGTTTTACCCCAATCCATTGTTCTTTTTAGAAATATTATCTTGAATACAATAAATGATACTACCGGTATCCAGAATAAAAGCATATATGTGCCTGTTTCAACCGCTTGTTTTACTGATTGAAATTTATTAAGCTTATTATATTTTCTGATTCCATAAATTAAACCTATGATAAAGAAGATACTTACTGCAAAAATAACTGCTATTGAACTTAAAATATGCTGCTCCTGGCCTTTTATATAGTTTATTCCCTGAATAGTCCATTCTGATAAAAGCCATACAGGTAGAACGAATTCTGAAATATATGCCCACATATCAAGACTTACCCTGAGTGAAACATCTTTCGAGTAAAAAACCTCTGTAAAATAATCCAGATATCTTCTTATACTGCCTTCTACCCATCTTCGTCTCTGCTTTAAAAGTGAAAGAAAGTCAACCACACCTTCTTCATATACTTCAACATCAGTACAAAACCTTATATCCCAGCTTTTTAAGTGAAGTCTTGTTGAAAGGTCAAGATCATCTGTGATTGTAAAATTATTCCATCCGTCAACATCAATCAAAGCTTCTCTTTTTATAAGTTGACCATTTCCTCTAAGTTCCACAGCTCCTTTTATACAGTCTCTTCCTGCCTGAAAATGTGCATCCAAAGCATATTCATTGTTTTGACATCTTGTGAGGAAATTAAAGTTGTTATTGCTTATAACTTTTCTTGCTTGAACAGCTCCTACATCAGCATCTGCCAGACAAGGCAGAATTTTTTTAAAAAAATCAGGCTTTATTCTTGCATCTGCGTCAAATACGCAAATAACCTCACCTTTCGTCAGAAGAAAAGCATCATTTAAAACGGCTGATTTTCCCGGAAAAGCATCTTTGTCTCTAATTAAATATTTAACCTGAGGGTATTTTTCGCTTATTTGCTTAATAACAGCAGAAGTATTATCTTCACTCCTGTCATCGATAACAAAAATTTCATATTTTTCATAATTGGCAGAAAGCATATTTATAACAGTGTCTTCAATAACTAATTCTTCATTATGAGCAGGAATAAGGATACTTACAAAAGGTTCATAAGTCATATCAAGTTTTGGAGGATTTTTTTTAAATTTCCTTTTCTGATGAAATTCTGCTCCCCTCAAAAGCAGGGCATAGAAAGTCAAAAATGACAATATTATAAACGATGAATATTGAACAGGAATATATTTTTGAAAAATAAATAAAAATATCCAAAGAAAAACAAGCAATGAAGCTAATATAATTCTGTCTTTTAATTCTATTTCATCAAATATTCTTTTTATATTATTATTCATAAATTTACCTTGTGTTACAGGTATTTCCGTTTTGTTAATAATGGTGTAATCTGCTTGCATAATCACAGAGAACTTCTGCCGCTTTTTTTCTTCCCTTGATTTTACTTGCCATAATTGCAAATTTTTCTGCATTTTGAGCAAAACTTGAATTGTTAAGCATGAATTTAACAGCATCAGAGAGGGTTTTTATCGAAAGCTCATCATATCTGATAATTTTTGCAACTTCAAGTTCTGACATTCTTGAAGCATTATTTTCCTGCTCAATCTGTCTTAAATCAGGAACGATAATTGATGGTTTTCCAAGTGTTAAAAGTTCCATAGCAGTACTATGTCCGGCCTGAGTAATAACAAGGTCAGCCGCTTTCATATACTGTGCCAAATTTGGAGTCATTCCCATTAATTTTACATTTTTAGGAATGTTATTAGTTTCAAAAAATGTAAATATATCAAAATCTATGTCTGGAAGTTGTCTTGCCACTTCAATAATAGTATCAAAAAGAGGTTTTCTATAAGAATGTCCGCCTAAAGTAACAACTATATAAGGTTTTTCAGTTCTTTCAACAGGAGTAATTTCGTCCCTATCCCAGCTAACCAGAGGTCCGACAAACCTTGTTCTTTTCATAACTTTAAAATTATGACTAAGATTAGGTAAACAAATTGTATAAGGCGGAGGAAAGTCAGGTATAATTATTTCTTCTGCCGAACTAAGCCAGGTTTTCATTATCCAGTCAAAAGATTTGCCAAATACTCTTACAAGAGCTGAATCTTTGGCAAAAAATGGATAAAAAGCACTCTGATTTGTTATAACAATGCATGGCAAACTGAGTTTATCAGCTGCCATAACCGGGACAAGCCTACCGTCAGCAACAACGCAGGAAGCTCCGCTTTCCTTGATTATCTCCATTTCCTGTTTCACAAGCTGGTTGAAGGTCAAAGCCCAGGAATGATTTTTAAATATAGTTTTGCCTACATCAAAAACGCCCTTTTCACCTACAAGTTTTAGCTCCTGCTGTAATTCAATACAAGGATAACCTGCTTTTTTTATTCTTTCAAAAGCGTAATTATAAGATCCTATTAGTAATTCATCATAATTAAACTCTCTTGCCATAGCTAAAATTCGGCTTGAATGACCAAATCCTTCGCTACTGATAGAAAAATATATTTTTTTCTTCAATCCAAGAAATTTCGAATTTTTTAATTTTATTTTTCTGCTTAACAAAGGCATATGTTATAAATAACTCTCCGATTTTGACTTTAAACAGGATAATTATATTCTTATAGAAAGAAAATTCATAATTATCCTATATATTTTCTCATAAAATAGTTTATTACTTACATAAAATTTTTGATCTGACTTTTAAAAGACCGTATATTCCTAACAAAAGAACTGGTAAAGCTATTAGAATAAGGATTTTAGTTACACCAATTGCATCAGCTGCTAGTGCTGCAATCAATACAGGCAATGTAGATGATGTGCTTAATAACGTAAACTGCACTCCAAAGACTTTTCCTCTCATATCCTCTGCTACTGAGCTGTGTATTATAGTTTGAATCGGTACTGCAATAAGAGCACAGCCAAAACCAATAATAGCAGCTACAAAATACGAATACAGCATTCTAAATGTCAGTTTAAATGCTTCAAAATGAACTACCCATAAGTCCCATCCCTGAATATTAATATGCAGATTATTTGGTATAAATCCTACAACAGCAAGTAAAATAAGACTTATTCCTATAACGGTGAATCCTGAATAAATCAATACATATTTGCTCATATTTCTCAATAGTTTACCTACAATTAATGCTCCTATAACCATTCCAATTCCGCTAAATGCTATAATATAAGCAAATTTTTGAGCGCCCAGTGCAGGATTTGAAGGATAAAGTTTTTGTTGGCTTATACCGATTGAAAGTATTGAAAGCATTACAATGATAGAAAATAATAAAGCAAGCTTTAATATTGCCTGTAAAACTTTCGGATTTTCCTTAATATAAATAAATCCCTGTTTCAGCTCATTAACAAAATCAAAAACGGTTTTCTTTTCTGAAGACAGAATTTCTACAGGTTTATATTTTATAAAACTGAGACATACAGCTGAGATGAAAAATAATCCGGCCACTGCCCAGTGAACAGCTTTTAATCCAAAGATATTTATAAGGGGATCACCAAGAACAAAGCCAAAAATTACTGATCCCATCATCGTTGTAGTAAAGAGCGAATTAGCAGGAAGTAGTTGATTTTTATTAACTAATTCAGGGATAGAACTTGCTTCTGCAGGTACAAAAAATTGTGTGACTGCAGATACACAAAATGCAAGTGCATAAATTCCAAACAGCGTCTTGCTAAAAAGCGGAAGAAAAATTATTAATACTGCCCTTAATATATTAGTTGTGATTAAAGTATATTTTTTATTCCACCTGTCAATAAAAACTCCGGCAACAGCCGTTAATAATATTGCAGGAATTGTAAAAGCTACATAAAGCCAACTTTGCAGCGATGTAGACGTACTAAAAATACTAGCTATAACAGCTACAAAAATAACGAACGTAACTCTATCTCCCAGTTGAGAAAAAACCTGCCCGAGCCATAGAGATAAAAAATTCCTGTTTTTAAAAAGAGACCTGTAGCCGTCTGCTTTTTGAGTTAAAGGGGTTATTATATCTTCCTGCATTTTTATACCTGTTACAAATTATTCTGGTTATTGATTAACACAAACATTCAATTAATTCGGGAGTTTTTAATTTTTTATGAGACCTTAGAGCCACATATTCTTTTAAAACCCTAAAACAATAATCTAATGATGTTTGATCAACGATGTTTTCAGGAAAATCAAAATTTGCCGCATCTTTAAATACCTTTAAAATATCATGATCTATTTCAATTGCCTCTCTTATACTGCTGCTGCAATTTCTGCATACAATTCCACCTGCTTCTGCTGAAAAGGTAAAGCCGTCTTTTTGAATCAGTTCATTGCATTTTACGCAGTGATTTAATTCTACAGCATAACCAAGTAGATTCATAAAAACAAGCTTGAATCTGATAGTAGCCCATAGAGCTTCTCCTGTATTTAAAGACAGTGAAATATTCTTTAATGAATCAAAAAATATTTCATAAATTTTACTGCTGTTTGTGTCATTTTCAAGTCCAAACGTATTAACGAGTTCTGCACAGTAAATTGCATAGGTTAGCTTTGCTACATTTTGGCGAAGTTCTTTGAAACTATCTATAAGTTCAGCCTGACAGACAACATCAAGTTTTTTGCCTTTAGCTATAAGAAGTTTATTGGAAGCAAGCATTAACATTCTGCCGCCAAGTTTGCTTGCAGGCTTTTTTACTCCTTTTGCAACACATCTTATAATTCCATGATCTCTGGAATACATAACTATAATTTTATCCGCTTCCCCGAGATTATATGATTTTAAATTTATTGCCTGTGTCTTATAATTTGTCATTCTGATCAGAGACCCTCATTACAAGAATTTTTTAGAAGTATAGCTTTTAGTCTTTTAAATTTTAACATAACTAACGTATAAATTATTATTTGTGATTTTGGTAAAAATGGAGTAAAATTAGTATATGGTAGAGATAACATTAATAAAAATAGAGAAAATAGGCAATAGGAACAATATAAAACCTGTATTTGCAGAGAAACAGGCTATTATCAAAATCAAATGAAGATTATTAAAATAGAAGTTACTACAGGGCTTTTTAATAAGACTAAAAACCTTTATCTAAATAAAAATGATATATGTAATTATTAATAATGCTAAATATAATAACAGTTTACAGGCAGTGAATTTTATGTACTTGAGACTGTTTTTGAGGATAAAAACCTGTTTTCAATTTTTTGTAATCCAAGTTATAAACTTCATTTTAAAAATGAAAGGGGAAATAAATGTACACGTTTAATAAAGGCTTTACCCTGGCAGAAGTTTTGATAACTCTATTAATTATTGGTGTAATTAGTTCTATAGTTATTCCTGCAATCATACAGGATTCTCGGGAAGCAGAGTTAAAAACAGCTGTAAAAAAAGCTTATGTTGAGATATCTGGTGTAGTAAGGCAAATGAAACTGGATAATGTCACTCTTAATGATTACATTGGCAATTTTGGTTCGTTCAAACTTGATTTTATTAAATATTTTAACGTAATAAAAGATTGCGGAAATGTTGATTGTGTTCCTTCTTCGGCTGCTTCTGATATATATAAAAGTTTGGCAGGAGACCCGGCAACTACATCTATAGGAGGTGAAGGACAGTTTGTTATCAGTAATGGTATGTTTATAAATATTCAGAATAGCAGCTCTGCTGAGCTTAAAATCATAATTATTGTTGATGTAAACGGATACATAAAAGGTCCAAATGTATACGGAAAAGATACATTTATGTTCGATCTGGTTAATGATGTTCTTTTACCGATGGGGGCACCTGGAACATATTATTCAACAGCATCTTACTGTAATAAATCAAGCTCTTCAGCATATCAAGGATTTGGCTGTGCGGTAAATGTATTGGCAGGCATAGATTATTGATGGATTAAATTAAATATTAATATCTGTATAATTCTGCTTTGTACAGCAGTAAAATTTTATTAGAATGAGTTTGGTTAAAGCCTCCAACACCTTGTCAAGCAAGCCGTTTTGGCTTTAGCCAGCACTCCCGCTTCGCACTAGCTTTTACAGTTATAATTAGATTTTAAGTTTTTAACAAGACAAGCTCTTAGAATTATTGTGCTTTAATATCAGAAATATATTTCTCATTTTCCGCGTTGAAATTCTTCGGTGGCATTATCCATTTTTTATTTAGTGCTTTTGGAACAAATACTGCGGCCATTTTATCTTTATACACTATTTTCCAGTCATCAAGCATTTGTAATTTATTATAAAGCTCTTTGTATTCAATAGGTATAAGCATTAAATCCGCAGGATACTTTGTTAAAAGCCCGTCCCAGTTTTTGCCTGTATAGTGAAATCTGGCAACATCACCAATAAAGTCATCAGGATATACTTCTTCATATCTGCCGTCTACAGCAATATGGCATTGCGGATATAATTTCCAGAGTGCATAGCTGCCCCAGTTAAACAAAACAAGCAGATTACCCGACAAATGATTTATTTGAATAAATTTTACAGCTTTTGTCGGGAACATGTAGTCTTTAACAGCAATTTTATAAGGCAATGATACTATCGATAAAAAACTAAACAGGAAAATAATATTGTATATTAATGTTTCTCTGTAAATTTTTCCAAATTTTCTTAATAAATCAGGGAATAAGGAGTATAATCTTTCCTTGAAATTAAATGTATACCAGTTTATTGCAGGGTATAACCAGTAATAAATATAAGATGCGGCTGCAATGGAGAAAAATATTATATGTCGAATGTGCTTTAATGACATATAAAAAGTAACGGCAAGTATTAAAACGTCAGACCAGTTGATTCTTTTAAAACGTTTTACAAACATATATATCAGCGATAACAGGGTTAATACTGCAAAAATCTTAAACCCCGGAACTTGTGTTGCTGATTCAAAAAAATTAAGCGGAGCCCATTCATTTACATAAGGTCTCTTCATAGTAACAGCGCTTATTAGAAAACTCCAATATTTTAGTCCATAAGGATTTATTAGTGTCGCAGCTCCTGATAAAACAAGAATTAATAAATATTTTAGCGGATTTCTTTTGTTGATAAATTCACCAATAGCAAATAGAGCAATTATCCCAAGTCCTGCCAAAAATCCTCCATGCGTATTTGCCCATATAACCATTGTTACAGGGAATAGCCAAATAAATTTATTTTTACCTTTTCTGACCAGATCAAGAGTATATAGCCAGAGGGCAAAAAAGAAATAAGTAAAGACATGGGATCTTATTATACCGTTAAAAGCAGGTAATATGGCCAAGAACAAGAGCATATAATAACTGATTCTATATGGATCATTTTCATTATTTCTGTGTTGATTTGTATAAAATACAAACAGGAAAATTCCAAACAGAATCATAAATTTAAAAATTAATAAACCGGAATCACCAAAATGATGTACTAAATAATAAAAAACAGCTCCGGCGCCCCATTCATGATCAACCCAAAATTGTTTTGTGGGTGTATATGCAAAAATATCATGAGGTAAAACATTGCCTATCTGTGAAAAAATCTTTCCTACCGCAAGCCTTGCCCATAAATCCCAGTCAAAATTGTTATATTTTACCGTAATATAATAAATAATTCCCATAATTCCTGATAAAAACAGGTACTTTTTTATTTTAAATCCGTATTTATCAAGAAATCTAAAATATTTATCTGTTATTAAAACAATAATAAAGATTAATGTGACAGTAATAAACACAAAAGCAATTACGCTTAAAAGGCTATTCATTTTTAATCCTTAAAAACTCTTATCCGACAAACTTCTTAATGTATTTTATAGTATATAAATTTTTACAGAAAAATAAAAATTTTCTTTATAAACATATTTTAGTATAAAATTCTGTTAGAAGATGCGGAAAAATTCTTTACTGTGTCATCCTGAATTTATTTCAGGATCTCTGAATCACTAGATGCTGAAACAAGTTCAGTATGACACATAGATACGATTCAAATAAATGCCTAAGAATTTTTTGATACTGGACGATGGGGAAGTAAGACGAAACAAAAAACTTTGTTTTTTTGATTTCGTCAACAGTCCTATAATAGTAATTAAAAATTTCAGGAGTTGCTGAATATGGCAAAGATAAAAACTAAATGGATATGCTTGAACTGTGGGTATGAAACCACAGGATATCTTGGCAAATGTCCTGATTGCGGTGAATGGGGATCATTAACCGAAGAAAAATTACAAAAAAACGACAATAAAAAAGGATTAACTGTAAATATAAACTTTAAATCAGAACCGCAGCTTTTGAAAAACATTGAAATCGATGATGCAATGCGTTTTTCAACAGGATTAAGCGAATTTGACAGAGTACTCGGCGGCGGACTTGTAAGAGGTTCTCTTGTTCTCATAGGAGGAGATCCCGGAATTGGAAAATCTACATTAGTGCTTCAGTCTAGCGGAAATATTGCAAAAAAGGGAATTAAAGTTCTCTATGCATCAGCTGAAGAATCAGCAAGACAAATTAAATTAAGAGCAAACAGGCTAAATGTTGATTCTGAAAATCTCTATATATACGCTGAAACAAATCTGGATGAAATACAGACAAATATCAATAATATAAAGCCTGATGTGGTTATAATAGACAGTATTCAGGCAGTGTATAATTCAGGACTGACAAGTTCTCCCGGCAGTGTGAGTCAGGTGAGAGAATGCTGCAATATACTCATGAATATTGCTAAAACATGTGGCATAACTGTAATTGTCGTGGGGCATGTCACAAAAGACGGAATGATTGCAGGACCAAAAGTCCTTGAACATATGGTCGATACAGTTTTATATTTTGAAGGCGAGAGATATAAATCCTATAGACTCATAAGAACGATTAAAAATCGTTTTGGAAGCACGAATGACGTTGGTGTTTTTAACATGGAAGATGATGGTCTCGTTGAAGTAACCAATCCCAGTGAACTATTCCTTGCCGAAAGATGTGAATCAATAACTCCCGGAAGCGTAGTTATTGCAACAAGTGAAGGAACAAGACCACTTCTGGTAGAAATACAGGCACTTGTAGGACCAACTTCCTATGCTTCTCCAAGAAGAGTTGCAACAGGTATAGAATATAATAGAGTCTTACAGATTCTGGCTGTTCTTGAAAAACGTGTAGGCTTAAATCTCAGCAAACATGATGTTTATATTAATGTCGTTGGCGGAATAAACATTCAGGAGCCTGCTGCCGATCTTGGAGTTGCCCTTGCCGTCGCAACCTGCGCAAGAAATGTTATTGTTGATCCCGAAACTGTCATAATAGGTGAAATAGGATTATCAGGCGAAATAAGAAGCGTAAGACAACTTGAACTAAGAATCAATGAAGCTGCTAAACTCGGATTCAAAAAGGCCATTGTGCCAAAAGCCAGTCTTCCTCTCAAAAACAGCCCGAAAGAAATTAAAATTATCGGTGTTTCAAGACTAATAGAAGCAATTGCAAGCTCTATTCCGGTTAAAGAAATGCAGAATGAGTTTTAATAAAAATTATTCTCCCGTTGACAACTTATTTCCCAAACATCTTTTTAAAAGGTTCATTTACTTCTTCAGTCGCATATTTTGAATTTATAACAATGGTTTTCTTTCTAAGGGTATCTCTTTCCTTATAAAATGACTTCTCATAAGTTAAAGGCTTTGAATGGTTGATATTATTTTGTCCTTCTTTCTTTAATTGCTCAATATTAATATTTTTAATAGTGGTTTGAATCTGCCATATCCTGTTTTCATCAGAAGGATGAGTTGAATCCTCTTCCAGAGTATCAGGCATTCTTTTTAAAAATTCAAAAAATTTAACTGAACTATCTGCTAAAAAACCTGCTTTTATAATCATTATCAGTCCCAGTTTATCAGCTTCATATTCGCATTTTCTGGAAAAAGCAAGTTTATCATAATCATTTTCAATTCTTTTATTTTCAAGAGCCTTTTTTTCCTGCTCAACTCTTACTTGAGCTAAATTATATGTTCCAGAGCTGCCTATTACAGGAGCTAAAATGATATACTTGTTAATTAAGTCAGGCAAATTCTCAATTGTAGAATTAACGTCATTCTGATAATTTTTGTTCAAAACCTGATCATACCTATTCTGTTTATAAAGATGTCTCAAAATTTCATGCGCCATTTCATGGGCTGTTACAAACGCAAGAGCAGAAACATCATCATAAAAAGTATTAATAATTCCGCATTCAATTGTGATTAAATTTCCCTGTTTTGTTGATGCATTAACAACATAATCCCTGCTGTTTGGAATTTCAATCACCCAGGGATAATTATCAAGTTTATTTGCCCTGATTATTCTTTCCGCTACCCTGTATTCACGATAAAGTTGCCTGTCTAATTTAATTTCAGCCCTTTTATAAAATTCAGATTCAAGATCAATATATTTAATTATAGATGTTTTTTGCTGTTGAACATTTTTCTTTGTTGCAGCAAAAGAACAGCCTACATTGAAAAAACAGAAAAGGAACAGCAAAACAGTAATCCAGCTTAACTTTTTCATAACTTATAAATTCCACGCATAAAAATCACCCGGATAGAATATCTATATTCTACCAAAATAATTTTTTCAGGAAAATTAAATATTTGGATTTATCTTATGAAAATCTGTTGACTGTTCAAACTGGTATGCTGTTCTTAAAAGAGTTTCTTCGGAAAGAACAGGGCCAAGCATTTGAAGACCTATAGGCAAATTATTACTGTCCATTCCGCAGGGTAAACTTATTCCCGGTATACCTGCCAGATTTGCAGTAATTGTTGCAATATCCATAAGATACATACTGAGAGGATCATCAACTTTTGAACCAAATTCAAATGCTGTTGAAGGACAGGTTGGGGAAATAAGAAGATCAACTTTCTCCCATGCTTTCTCAAAATCTCTTCTAATAAGAGCTCTGACCTGCTGAGCTTTTTTATAGTAAGCATCATAATAACCTGAGCTTAAAGCATAAGTTCCCAACATAATTCTTCTTTTTACTTCATCCCCAAAACCTTCAGCTCTGGTTTTTGCGTACATTTCCATTATATTCTCAGGATCTTTTGTCCTGTATCCATACTTTACACCATCGTATCTGGCTAGATTTGCACTTGCTTCTGCTGTCGCAATGATATAATAAGTTGCAATGGCATATTTATTAAGAGGCAATGAAATTTCCTCAATTTCAGCACCGAGATTTTCAAACTGTTTTATAGAAGCCTGAATTGAAGATTTTACGTCATTATCTATTCCATCACCTAAAAGTTCAGAAATTACCCCTATTTTAAGACCTTTTATGTCCTTTTTTAAACCGGCTGTGTAATCTGGAACAGGTTGGTTTATTGAAGTTGAATCAGAAGGATCATGTCCGCTAATTGCCTGAAGAGTTAAAGCTACATCTTCAACACATCTACCGAAGGGACCTATTTGATCCAGACTGCTTGCAAAAGCTATAAGACCGAATCTGGATACTCTGCCATAAGTTGGTTTTAATCCGACTATTCCGCAAAAACTTGCAGGAAGTCTGATGCTTCCCCCCGTATCAGATCCAAGGGATATAACAGCTTCTCCAGCGCTAACGCATGCTGCTGAGCCACCCGAACTACCCCCGGGTACTTTATTTGGATTCCAGGGGTTTGTGGTTTTCTTAAAAGCACTATTTTCAGTTGAACTACCCATAGCAAATTCATCGAGATTTGTTTTGCCTATTATGGGTATTAAATTTTCTTTTAATTTTTTTACAACAGTCGCATCATAAGGAGGGACAAAATTCTCTAAAATCTTGCTGCTCGCAGTGGTACAATAACCGTTTATGCACATATTATCCTTGATGCCGATGGGTATTCCTGCAAGAAGAGGAATATCGGAATTTGATTTAATTTTATTGTCAACTTCTTTTGCGGTTTCATAGGCAAGATCTTTTGTTAATGAATTAAAAGCCTGAATCTTATCTTCAACCTCATTTATTCTTGAATAAGAAGTATCGACAAGTTCTTTAGCGGAAATTTCCCTATTCAACAATGCTTTTCTTAGTTCACTTACCGATTTATATTTTAATTCTTCCATAATGCTCATTTAAGCTTCTCCTCAACGTATTAATATTTATAGATGATTTGTATTTATCTCTGATGATGCTTTCTTCAGTATAAACAGGCTTTATATAATGTTTTTTAGCTTTTTTTGCCTGAACAAAAACTCCGCTTATTTTATCTTCAAAAATCAGTTTCCAATTTTTGTCTTTAAGCATAGTAACATAAGAGCTGGTATTTTTTTCCAGAACTAATATATCAGTATTGTATTTTTTAATAAAGTCATACGATTTTTTATCAGAATAAAAAAGAAAATTTCTGATTTTATGAACAGTTTCGTCTGGATAAACTTCTTCATATCTTCCGTCATAAGCAATTAGACACTCAGGATATAATTTCCAGAAAGCATAACTTCCCCAGTGAAATACAGTAAGAAGATTTCCTGATAAATGGTTTTGACTTATAAATTCAATAGATCCAACCGGATAGGTCTTATCCGACACAGTAATTTTAAGAGAGTTTGAATAAATTAAAAGAGACCCTGCTATAAAAATAAATGTGTATAGAATTACATCTTTAACAGTAGCAATAAATCTTAGAAATTTATCCCCTATTTCTCCAAAAACAGATACTATATAATCTCTTGCAGTATAAAATATGTTGTAAAAGTCATGATACAAAAAGCATCCAGCTGCGATACCCAAAAAAGGCTGATGCTTGATATATTTTAAAGATAAATATAAAGAAACCAATAAAATCAGATATTTTACTTTATCTAGTTCCCTGTATTTTGGTCTGTTTTTTATCAGGGTAAAAATAATACTGATTGCTGAAACAAGAAGAACTAATTTATATCTTTGCCAACTTAAAATTGATCCCATAAGATTTGTTGGTAACCATTCAGTTATAATTGTTCTTTTCATAGTGATTGCCTGTGCCATATAAAACCAGTAATTTATACCGTAAGGATTTATAAGGGTTATTAAAACAGAGGGAATTAAAACAATAAAGTATTTTATACAGGGCTTTTTGTTAAGAAATTCACCGATTCCGTAAATTAATAGAAGACCAAGCCCTGATACAAATCCTCCATGTATATTTGCCCATAACATCATAAGGGGAGGAATAATAAATAAAAGTTTATTTTCATTCCGTCTTATTCTTTCAAGCAAATATATCAGTAAAGTAAAAAATAAAAATGTAAAATGTTGGCACCTGACTGTAGTCCCAATGCCACTAAACAGTAAAAGATAAACAATCGCATAAAAACCAATATTCAGGTGAGCGTTAGTTTTTGGATTTTGAAGTTTAACAATTCTGCTTATTATGAATAAAATAATAAAACTGAAAAATATTTTTAAAAGCATTAATCCTGTATCGCCAAAATAATGCGAAATATAATAGAAAATTACACCTGAACCCCACTCATGATCAATCCAAAGCGATTTTACAGGAGTGTAAGCAAATATATCGTGTTTTAAAATCGTTCCTGTAAGAAAGAAAATTTTTCCGACAGCAAGCCGTGCCCATAAATCCCAGTCAATGCAATTAAATTTTGCGCAATAAACCCACGTTATAATAAAAAGAGATAAATAAAAAACAATCTTTTTCATAAAATCTTTCTATAAAATAATAATATATTTAGGATTAGTACTTTAAGACTGATGCATAACTACCAAAATATCGTTTTTTTATATCCAGCCTACAGCCGCTACGATTGGACAAAGCCCTGATTGAGTTTTTAAAAGTAAAACTCATCGTTTCACTTTTAACGCTCCCACTTCGCATACTCTGCTCGGCTTACAATTGGAACGAGTTACGAAAAGCCTGCACTGCCTGTTGACCACAGCCATTTTGACTTTTCTTCACTCCCGCTTCGCATTGCTTTTACAAAGGTCGACCTCAAATTTTAACTTTTTAACAAAAATTATAGTTATGCGGCGGTCTCACTTTGATTCAAAAGGTTTCACATTTGTTTGCCGGAAAAAGTTATGTAATCTCACTATTTGGAAGGTTTACGCAACTTTTTTACCGGATGTACCTTTTATAGAAATGATAACACGATTTTTTTAATTTTAGTCAGATATATTCTTAATTTTATTTTATATATTTCAACTATAAAAAGCAAAGAAAGAAGATGAATTTCATCTTCTTTCTTTTTAAAATTTAGTAAAACCAGATTATTTGTACATTGCCTGTTGAGCCATATCATAACCGGCAGTAGTAGAAGTTTTAGCAGGAATAATTGCTTGATCTCTGACAATAATGTAGTATTGATCTTTAAAAAGACCAGCTTGGGATAATTTATTAGGTTTCTTGGTTCCGTTAACATCTACAAGAACATAGCATGAAGCAGTGGTAATAATATCTACAGTACTAGTAATCGGATCGCAGCTTGTAGTGCCAGTAGCGTTTGTAAAGAATGTAAACTGCATACCATCAGCTGTTGTAATTGAACTAGCTGATAATGTAACGTAATTTAATTTGTTAGCAAAAATATTAATTAAAGTAGTATTAGTAATAGCGCTTGCGTCTTTAGCATCCTGTGCAATAGACATTGTAAGAGCCTGATTTAATGTAGCAACAGCTTTTTTTACTCCTACTTTTAGTTCAGCTTGCTGGGTATCTCCGACTAATGCAGGAATAACGATAGAAGCAATTACTCCGATTATCAAAAGTGTAATAAGAACTTCAGCAAGTGTGAAACCTTTTTTTGATCTGCTCACAAACATAATTTTTCCTCTTATTTTAAAAACTCTTACTTTATTTAATTCATAAATAAAAATATAAAAGAATAATATTTATTCTAAATTTAATTATAAATGATCTTCTAAAAAAAGCTAGATTTATTTTAGAAAAAAATCTAAAAAGATATGATTTAATTAAATATCATACATTTGAATTAAATCATAAATCAGGATATTTAAGTAGTAAATCCAGTCTATAATATGATTATTCTCCCATTTTGTTTAATTAATGAAATATTAAGATATTTAATTTTAATATCTTAATATTTAATGAGACCAATTTACATGAAGATAAAAATTAAAAATTTCCAAGGTATTCTTCTGGAGCAAGAATTGATATTACAGAATTACCTGACAGATATTTGTTTGCAACTTCTCTTATATCCTTTTCACTGACTTTTTTAATTTTTTCAGGAACAATATTATCGTAATCAGCACTCAAGCCTATAATGTCATAATATCCAAGATAATGAGCCTGCTGAGCATTAGTTTCATGGTAAAAAGCCCGTTTCCCAAGATAATTACTCCTGGCATCTTCAAGTTCTTTTTTAGAAACAAATTCTTCCTGAAGTTTTTTAATTTCTGTATTAAAGCCATCCAAAGCAGTATTTATATTAACAGGAGCCGTTCCAATATATACAGAAAAAGTTCCTGAATGTTTGAAAGGCTCGAATGTACTTCTGACATGGTAAGCAAGACCTTTTTTATCTCTTAATTCTATAAAAAGTCTTGAACTAAGTCCGCTTGCTCCAAGTATAGTATTAAAAATTGCCAGAGAAGCAAAATCTTCACTTGCTATATCTGGTACAATCCAACCCTTGACTATCTGAGCCTGAGCAGCGTCAGCCTTTTTAATTAAAACAGTTTTATTTTCCCGAATAGTATTTGGTATTTTAACGGTACATTTTCTTGAATCTTTCTTTATGCTGCCAAACTTTGATTCGAATGTATTAATGATGCTGTCTTTATCAATATCACCAACTACTGCAAATGTCATTGCATCCGGCATAAGAGCTGAATAGTAAAATTCTTTTAATAAATCCATGTTTATTTCTG